>CALGOD010000759.1 GCA_937957845.1 uncultured Nocardiopsis sp. | reverse complement strand
TCCTCACGCGTGATGGGCGTGTCCTCCCCGATTCTAGGGCTGCGACCACCCCATGGGCACGAACCTGCCATTCGTTCGGCAGTTTTGTTCTTCCTGGCGGTACCACTCGGCTAGGGTCGCGTCATGGCCGCTGCCGACGACACCCCGACCCCGTCCGACCGGTCCTCCTGGCCGCCCAGGGCCGTGCCGATCTCCACGGCCGCCGAGCGGGTGGGGACCACTCCGCGCATGCTGCGCTACCGGGAAGGGCTGGGCCTCCTCCCCCGCACCCAGGAACAACCCACCGGACGCGGCCACCGCCACCGCAGGTTCACCGAGGAGGACCTGCGCACGATCGCCACGGGCCTGGCCCTGGAGCGCGAGTTCGACATCCCGCCCACTGCTCTGGCCTTCGCGCTGCGTGTTCTGGCCGAACCCGAGACCCTGGCCCGGGTGCGCTCCCATGGAGAGCGGTTGGGCAGGCTCGCTGCCGCCCCCACCCGAGCCCTCGACTTCGAGAAGGAGAAGGCGATGCGGTTGCTGCACGGCCCTCGCCCCTGAACGACCGCATCGGCCCCGCCGGTACCCGGGGTTCACACGCCAGAGCGTCCGGTAACGGCCACATCCATGACCATCCGGCATGTTTTGGCCGGCTGTCCACTGGCTACGGAACACAGCGTGAAGACGCTACGTTTCAGTGCGGACCTGGACCGGGCCCCGAGCCTGGTGCACCAGGAGCTCATGGACGTCGACCGGCTGCGGGACATCTGGGCCCAGCATCGCCGGAGCCAGTCCCAGGAGGTGCGCGAGGCCGCGTGGGAGGAGCTGGCGCACCGCCGTGTCCGGGAGTGGGGCGCGGGCCCCGCCCTGGAGGAACTGATGGTGTCCCTGGCCGCGGACGGAGCCGCCGGCCGACCGATCACCGCGGCGTTCGTCGTCCAGCTCTCCGAACGCATCAGCGACCTGACGTCGGATTCCTCCTCGCGCCCCCGCAGGCGCCCGCTGGACTCCGAACAGGCCCTGCGGGTGGCGCGGGCCGCCGCGGTGCCCGTCCACCCGGTCGTGCGCGCGGCCCACACCTACGCCGAGTGCGTGACGGTACTGGACGAGCGGGAACCGCCGGACGAGGCCGGCACGCACGTGTGGGCGCTGCCGTGGGTGCTCGCCGCGCTGACGCTACGGCGGGCGGACTTCCCCCCACTGTTGCCCGACACCCTCTCCCCTCCGCCCTGGGTCGGTCTCGGCCCCGACGAACGCCTCGTGGAGCTCTCACGCCACTTCGCCCGGATGACGACCGGCGCGCTGTTGGAGGAGCTGAGCTGGACCTCCGAACCCGCAGCCGAACCGCACACTCCGGCTTCCCCCTTGGCGACGGTGGTCCGCCGACGTGTACTGGACTACGTGCGCTCGTGCCGGGAGTCGGTGGCCCTGATCCTCAAGGCCCTGGACCCCGAGGCGCGCACCTCGGTGTACTCCGGGGGATCGGACGGGGCGGAACCGGGGACGATGGCCTCGGAGGTGGCCGGCACACTGCTGACGCCGGGCGCGGCGCACTGGTGGACGGCGCTGGACCTGTCCGCGGACGGCGCCTCGTTGCGCCTGTTCGTGG
>CALGOD010000758.1 GCA_937957845.1 uncultured Nocardiopsis sp. | reverse complement strand
TACGGCCTCGGCCGCGGCTCCGGTGCTCAGCGCGAAGCCGAACTTCTGGTCGTCGTGCGCGGTGGCGACGAACTCGTGGGTGTGGGCCTCCACACCGGTGGTGACGCGGACGAGGACCTTGGGGCGGGCGTCGAGGTCGGCGGCGATGGCTTCGAGGCGCCCGATCTCGTCGAGGGAGTCGACGATGATACGACCGACCCCCACCTCGACGGCGCGGCGCAGCTCGGCCACGGACTTGTTGTTGCCGTGCATGCCGATGCGCTCGGCGGGGAACCCGGCGGCCAGCGCGACGGTGAGCTCGCCCCCCGAACACACGTCCAGCTTGAGGCCCTCCTCCATGACCCAACGTGCGACGGCCTTGGTCAGCAGGGCCTTGCCCGCGTAGTAGACGTCGGCGTCGGCGAAGGCGGTGCGGTAGTCGCGCGCACGGCCACGGAAGTCCTCCTCGTCCATGACGAAGAGGGGCGTGCCGTGGACGGCCGCGAGTTCGCGCACGCCGACACCGCCGACGGTGAGTTCACCGTCGGTGCGGCGCGCGGTGGCCGGCCACACCCGGGCGTCGAGCTCGTTGAGGTCCTCGGGCGGCAGCGGCGGATTGTCCTCCGGCAGGATCTCCGCGTGGCGGGAACCGGCGGGGTGGGCATAGCGGCTCATGATGGGCTTTCGACTGGATGTACGGCTGTGCGGGTCTGCGGCGCCCCCGCCCATTGTCCATCGAACCGATCGGAACGGGAGGGTCGGGTGGGACTCCACCGCGTGCGGTGCCCCGGGCGTCTACAGCCTTGTGGGCGCTGACACCCCGAGCAGGAAGAGCCCTGTTCTGAGGACTCCGGCGACGGCGGCGGGCAGGACCGGTTCCGCGGTGGTCCGCTCCGCGGGGACCGAGACGGGACACGTCCGCCATTCATCGTAGGCACTCGCCAGTGCCTCCAGGTAGCGAACCAGGATATGGGGTTCCTCTCGGCGCGCGGCCGTGTCCAGGACGCTGGGACCGTCGAAGAGCAGACCCCGGACGGGATCGGTGTGCCCGGGGCAGGCCGTGTGCGTCGGGGCGCCCTCGGTGGCCCAGCGGAGCATGCTGACCGCGTGCGCGTGGGCGTAGCGCAGCCGGAAGGCGGGGTTGGCGTCGGTCAGACGGGCCCAGGCGCCGGGATACTCGGCGGAGGGCAGCACCGGCAGGTCGCGTCCGGTGGTCTCGGTGTCGCGGGGGCGTTCGGGCACCGAGCGGCAGAAGGCGACGCGTGCGCTGTCCTCGCCTATCGCCCCCAGGGCACGGGCCGCGGGCGTGATCAGTTCCCGGTGCTCCCCGTCCAGGTAGGGGTCACGCCAGGAGGCCTCGTCGGGGCCGGGCGGCGGGGACTGCGGGCCGAGGGCCATGAGGAGACGGGCACGGGCGTCGGCCCGGGCGAGCCTGCGGGCCTGCGCCACCGGCCCGGCCTCGTGCAGGGCCGAGAGCGGCCAGGTCCCCTCGCCGTCCCAGGCGCGTCCGGTGAGGTAGCGGGGACCGTCGGCGGCCTCCGTGAGCAGGGCGTCGCGCTGTCGGGCGGTCAGAGTGAGGTTGAGGAAACCGCGACCGTCGACGAACACACGGTCGAAATCCACCGGACCCTCGTCGCGCATGTCCGACAGCCGTTCGGCGATCCGGGTGGCGGCCGCGATGCGGTGGCCGCTGCGGGGAGGGGGGAGCCGGTCGGCCAGGGCTCCGGCGAGGCGGGGCGGCAACGCGGTGGCCGCGTCGGCCCCCTCCCCCGCGTGGTCGCTGCGGGGCCACACGAACGGGACCGCTTCGGAAGGCAGACCGAAGGCCCGCACCGCGGCCTCACGGACGAGGGCCTCCATGCGCCTGGGGTTCACTCCCGACCCCCGGCGACCAGGCCGCGTATGACGTCGACCAGCACGTCGGGATCGAAGGGCTTGGTGAGGTAGGCGTCCACGCCGATGCGCTCCCCGCGCCGTTGGTCCTCCTCCTGCGTTCGCGCGGTGACCAGGATGATGGGCCGGTCACGGGTACGGACGTCGGCGCGCAGCCGTTCGGCGGCCGTCCAGCCGTCCATGCGCGGCATCATCACGTCCAGCGTGACCACGTGGGGGTCGATGTGCGCGGCCCTGTCGAGGCAGTCCTGCCCGTCCACGGCCGTGAACACCTCGAACCCCTCCAGTTCGAGGTTCAGGCGGATGAGTTCCCGGATGACCTCGTCGTCCTCGACGACGAGAACCCGTGTGGGTAGGGCGTTCACGGGCGCGACACTACCGGTGCGAGAGGACGGGGCACCACCGCTTTGCGGGTATCGGCGCACTCGGCCGGTGCGCGGGCGACGAGTGGACGAAGGGCGCGACGCCCCTGCTACAGTTGTTCTCGCAAGCCAGCCCTCTTAGCTCAGGGGATAGAGCAACGGCCTCCGGAGCCGTGTGCGCAGGTTCGAAT
>CALGOD010000757.1 GCA_937957845.1 uncultured Nocardiopsis sp. | reverse complement strand
GCCGGGGATCAGCGAACCGGAATTCATGGAGCCTCATTCGATCGGGAGAACTGAGCTTAGCCTTGCCTAAGCAAGGGACATGGTGGAGGAGTCGTCCCCTCCACGCAAGCCCGGCTCTGGCCAGGGGAGAGGCGTCCAGGGGAATGCCGAAAGGTCAAGGGGTGGGCGTTGCGGGGCTTTTTGGGCCCATGTCCGCATCTTCCGTGTCAGAAGTCACATCTTCCCGTGCGTTCTCCCGACAGCCGGAGAACCCGTCCTGGTCGGTGGGAGACACCGCGCCGCACCACTGCGCGCACCCGCACCCTGCGGCCGGCCCCCGGATCTGGAGCCCCGAACGGAGTCCGATGCTCGGTGACCGGAACGGGGCGCTCGCCGGCTTTCGGACCGGCCTTTCCCCGACCAGGGTGTGCCCATCGGAGCAGGAAAGGCTAACCTAACCGGTGCCCTGGCCTGGCTCAGGGCACGACAGGGAGAGGAGACCGGGTGAGTACACGTCCACACGGGGCCGGGCGCCCCCCAGCGAGAGGACGCGCCGAGTGAGCACCCTCGCCGTGAGCGCTCCCCCCACCGAGCGGCCCCGACCGCTCTCCGACACCCCCACCACCGTGCGCGAACTGCGAGGGCGCACCTTGCGCCGCAACCGCGCGCACGTGGCCGCCGGTGTCGCGCTGCTCTCCCTGCACCAGGTCGCCGAGGCCCTCGTTCCGGTGGCCATCGGCCTGACCATCGACTGGGCCGTCGTCCCCGGGGACGCCCGGGCCCTGACCGTGTGCGTCGTGGGCATGGGGCTGCTCTTCACCGTCCTGGCCCTGGCCTACCGCACCGGTGCCCGCTTCACCCTGCGGGCCATGGAGAACGAGGCCCACCTTCTGCGGGTGGAGGCCGCCCGACGCGCCCTGGACCCACGAGGGGAGCGCAGCGGTCTGCGTGTGGGCGAGGTGCTGTCGGTGGCCACCTCCGACGCCGAACAGGCGGCGCAGTACGTACGCGCATGGTCCGTGGCGATCGCGGTGGTGACCGCCATCGTCGTCACCACCGTCGCCCTCCTGGCCGTCGACGTGCCCCTCGGCGTCGGCGTGCTCGTCGGCGTCCCCCTGCTCATGTTCCTGCTGCGCTTCCCCGCGGCCCGCATCACCCGACGCAGCGAGGCCAAACAGGCCACGGCGGCCAGGGCCACGGCCCTGGCGAGCGACCTGGTGGGCGGCCTGCGCGTCCTGATGGGCATCGGAGCGCGGGCCGCCGCCGCCGACCGTTACCGCCTGGCCAGCGCCGACGCCCTGGACGCGTCGGTCGGCGCGGCCGCCAGCAACGGCCTCTACCGGGGTCTGGTCACCGCGGCCAGCGCCGTCTTCCTCGCCGGCGTGGCCGGTGTGGCCGGATGGATGGCGCTCAACGGCCGCCTCACCGTGGGCGAACTCGTCATCGTCATCGGACTGGCCCAGTTCCTCGCCGAACCGGTCCAGGGCCTGGGCATGGTCGGTCAGATGTTCGCCACCGCGAAGGCCTCGGCCCAGCGGCTGGTGCGACTGCTCAACGCACCCGACGCCCTCACCCCGGGCGACCGCCCCTGCGAGGGCGAACCGGTCGTCGCCTTGTCCAAGGTGGGTTACCGCACCCTGCGCGAGGTGGACCTCGAACTCAGGCCCGGAGAGCTCGTGGGAGTCCTGACCACCGACCCGCGCGACGCCGAGGCCCTGCTGGAGCTGCTCTCCGGCCGCGCCGAACCCGGACGGATGAGCGGCACCCTCACCCTGGGCGGAGTGCCCATGCACGAGCTCGGCCTGGAGGCCCTGCGCGGCACCGTCCTGGTGGAGGACCACGGTTCGGCGTTGTTCGAGGGGACTTTGCGCTCCAACCTGGTCACCGGCGCGGAGGCGGACGATGAGCGGCTCATGGAGGCGCTCCGGTCCGCCGCCGCACAGGACCTGGTGAGCGGTCACCACGACGGGCTGGACCGGCCCGTCGCCGACCGCGCCGCCAACCTCTCGGGAGGCCAGCGCCAACGCCTGGCTCTGGCCCGCGCCCTGCTGGCCGACCCGCCCGTGCTGGTGCTGCACGACCCCACGACGGCCGTGGACGCGGTGACCGAGGAGGCCATCGCCCAAGGTGTGCGCGCGGCCCGTACCGGCCGCGACCCGGCGCGGGCCACCCTGGTCATCGCCGGCAGCCCGGCGCTGCTGGCCCGGGCCGACCGGGTGGTGGTCATCGTCGAGGGACGGGTCCACCGCACGGGCACGCACACGACGCTGACCGAACAGGACCGGCACTACCGGGAGGTGGTTCTGCGGTGACTTCCCCACACCGAACAGAGGAGGCCGAGGCGCCCGCGCGGGCGCACGGCGAACTGCTCCCCACCGCCTCGGCGCGCCGCACCTGGGCCGTGCTCGGCGAAGGGGTGCGCCGCACCGGATGGAACACCCCGCTGGCCCTTGCCATCGTGCTCGCGGGCAGCGCCGCCGGACTGGTCGCCCCGTGGGTGTTGGGCCGGATGGTCGACGACATCTCACAGGGCGAGGGCCTGGACGCGGTCCTGTCCTCCGCCCTGCTCATCGCCGCTTCGGGCGTGATCGGCGGCCTGCTGGTGGGCCTGGGCGGCTGGTCGGTCAGCAGGGTCGGCGAGACCATCCTGGCCCGCCTGCGGGAACGCGTCATGGACCGTGTGCTGCGCATGCCCGCCGAACGCCTGGAACGGGTCCGCATCGGCGACCTGCTCTCCCGCGTGGGAGACGACGTCGCGGTGGTCACCACGAGTATCGCCCGCAACGGCCCCGACGTGGTCGTCGCCATGGCCACCGTGCTGCTCACGGCCGCGGGCATGACCGCCCTGGACTGGCGTCTGGGCCTGGCCGGGATGCTCGCCCTGCCGGTGTACGTGCTGGCGGTGCGCTGGTACCTGCCTCGCTCGGGCCCCTACTACGCACGCGAGCGGGTGGCCATGGGCGAGCGCTCGCACGCGATGATGGGCGCCCTGCGCGGACGCGACACCGTGCGCGCCTACCGGCTGGAGGAGGAACACGAAAAGCGCGTCTCGGAACGCTCCCGCGCCGCCATGGACATCACGATCACGGTGTTCCGCCTGTTCACCCGGTTCGGCGCGCGCCTGAACGGCGCCGAGTGCGTGGGACTGACCGCCGTGCTGGTGGTCGGTTTCTGGTTGGTACGCGGTGACCTGGCGACCGTCGGCATGGTCACCGCCGCGGCCTTGTACTTCCACCGTCTCTTCGGACCGATGATGTTCCTGGTCGTGAACTTCAACGAGGTCCAGTCGGCGGGAGCCAGCCTGGCCCGTCTGGCGGGGGTGATCGACCTGCCGACGGAACGGGAACCGGGAGCCGTGGAGGGCCCCGCGGGACCCTCGGTGCGGGTGGAGTCGGTCAGCCACTCCTACGGCGCGGGCACCCCGCCGGCCCTGGACGGGGTCTCGCTGAGCATCGCCCCGGGCGAGCGCGTGGCCCTGGTCGGTGCCAGCGGAGCGGGCAAGACCACACTGGCCTCCCTGATCAGCGGGCTGCGCACGCCGACCTCGGGGACCGTTCGCCTGGGCGGGGTCCCCCTCGACGAACTGGGGGAGCGGCGGGTGCGCGAACACGTCTTCCTCATCAGCCAGGAGACCCACGTCTTCGCCGGAACGCTGGTGGAGGACCTGCGCCTGGCACGGGCCGGAGCCACGGAGGAAGAGGTCGAAGCGGCCCTGGAGGCCGTCGACTCACTGGAATGGGTGCGAGCCCTGCCCGAGGGGCTGGACACGGTGGTCGGCGAGGGAGGGCACGCCCTGACGGCCGAACAGGCCCAACACCTGGCCCTGGCCCGCCTGGTGCTGGCCGACCCCGACGTGGCCGTCCTGGACGAGGCCACCGCCGAGGCGGGCAGCTCGGGTGCCCGGAGGCTGGAGAAGGCCGCCGCCGCGGCCACCGCCGGGCGCACGACCCTGGTGGTGGCGCATCGGCTCACCCAGGCCCAGACCGCCGACCGGGTGGTGGTCATGGAAGGGGGCCGGATCGTCGAGCAGGGTGCGCACGCCGACCTGGTCGACGCCGGGGGACGCTACGCCGACCTGTGGCGCAACTGGCAGGGCAGTCCGGACGAGGACGGAGAGCTCGTGGCCGGTTGACCGGACGTGGCCGTCCCGGAGGGATCCGGGACGGCCACGCCCCACCGACGGCCCCGCCGGAGCTCGTCTGGGGGCGGACGTGCTCAGTCCATGGCGGCCTTGCCGTGGCGCCAGTAGCCGACGAAGGTGATGTCGGCCTTGGACACGTCGTGCTCGCGTACGAGGACACGACGCAGCCCGGTGGGAAGGGCGTTCTCCCCCGCGACGAAGCAGTAGGGGCGTTCCTGTGGGAAGGGCGCCGCGCGCACGGTCTCCAGGGCCAGACGTCCGGGGACGGCATGGGGGTCGGTGCGGGGCAGCCAGTGCACCCGGACACCGGGCGGGGCGATGACCGAGCGGATGTCATCGACCGAGGGCACCTCCAGGTAGGCGTGTCCACGCAGGTCCTCGGGGGCCTGTTCCAGGATGGACAGCAGCGCGGGCACGGCGCTCTCGTCGCCCACCAGCAGATGCCAGTCCACGCCCTCGGGGGGCTGGTAGTACACGCCGTCGGCGAGCAGCCCCACCTCGTCGCCCGGACAGGCGGCGTTCGCCCAGGCCGAGGCCGGACCGGCGTCGCCGTGGTCCACGAACTCCAGGTCCATCTCCAACGCCTCGGCGTCGAAACGGCGGACCGAGTAGTTGCGAACGTGCGGTTGACGGCTCGGCGGCATCGCGTACAACTGCTCCACCCACCGCCTGTCCGCGGCCTCGGGCATGTACAGCCGGTCCTGGCCTCTGCGGGGCAGGAAGAGGCGCACGAACTGGTCGCGGCCGAGGAACTCGAAGTCGGTCAGTTCGGCTCCGCCCAGGGTCACCAGGACGAAGTGCTTGGTCAGGCGCTCGGTCCGCAGCACCCGGGTACGGATCATGGCGCGGTGGCCGGGCTGTTCGACGCGCAAGGGAGCCCTTCCTCCGTTGGTCGTGAGTGGGGGAGATGTCTGAGGTTAGCCTAACCAACCTTGCTCTCGGGCGGCAGGAGGGTGGGGTGGAAATGTGCCTGTTCCCGAACCGGCGGCACGTTGCCGCAAGTGCTTGCGGCGCACGGGCCGAACCTGGCTTGGAGGGGAGTGCCGCGAGAGTGGTCCTGTGTCCGCTCGCGCTCCGCCGTCCCACCGCTGTCTCGGTATCCCAGAAC
>CALGOD010000756.1 GCA_937957845.1 uncultured Nocardiopsis sp. | reverse complement strand
GAGCCGAAACACAGGGGCGGGGCGCCCGGCGCTGTGAACTGTGGCGGAGGCGCCCGCGGGCCGTGGGCGAGGACCACGCGCTTTCCACGGGCCGGTGGAGTGCGCCGAAGGCGGTCGCTCCGGGGCGGTCGGGGCGACCGCGGGAGAGGGGAGCGATGGCGGCACACTGCCCGAGAGGGTGTTCGTTGTTGGTTCTGGTCGACCCAAACCGGATTTTGGGCTCGCCTATTCATGAAGCAGGGAGGGGCTCGCTCTGATCTCCCAGGTCAGGGCGCCTCTGAGGCCTTTTCTGTCGTGGACGTTTCTCTCGTTCTTTGGATGGCTTGAAGTGGATTTTGGAGAGAAAGTCCACAGTGATGCAGACAAATACAGGTCGTCGCGACCAGGGGAGGCCAATGCCCCTGCCGAATCGGGACTCTCGCCGCTTTCGTGTGTCGTGATCATCCGGTAGATTTCTCTGTAACCGAACAGTCGGTGTTGCTTCCGAGACGGTCCGTCCACCGGCTTTCGTCGTTCTCTTCCCTTTTGCTCTCCTGTGACCGAACAGCCGTATCCCAGGCTCGTCGACTGGGGAATAAGGAGAAGGTGTGACCACCACGGGTGTTCTTGAGCCCACGGGGCCGAACAGCGCCCTGAGCCGCACCAGTTGGGTGGACCGTGTCCTGGCCACCGACGCCGTCGTCGTCGAGAGCCGCCTTCCGGTGCGCGCCCTGGCCGGCTACGACGGACGCCCCAACCCCCTGAACGCCCGCACCCCGGCCGAGTTCCTGCTGACCATGCGCCGCTACCTCGTCTGGGCGGGCGACTGGTCCTACCGCGAACTGGAGCACCTGTGCGGGGGAGCGGTCGGACACTCCACCTTCCGTGAGGTCCTGGAGGGTAGCGCGCTGCCCCGCTACGTGTTCTTGATGGCCTTCGTGACCGCGTGCGCCGGCGAGGACGAGAGAGAGCGGCGACGTTGGACGACCGCCTGGCACAGACTCCGGTCCGCCGACCGCTGAGGACCTCGTCTCACCCCCGGGGGAAGAGGTCGTCCACGAAGGCGTTGCGGAACTTCCCGGTGGGGTCGAGCCCGTGCATCAGGGTCGCGAAGTCCGCCGCGCGCTCGTACGCGCCGATGATGTCCGCGGCGGCCATCGTGGTGAGCTTGCCCCAGTGGGGGCGGGCGCCCAACGGCAGGAGGCGTTCTTCCACGGCTGTCAGGACCCGTGTCACGGCCGCCGGATCGCTGTGCCAGGTGAAGTGGAAGGTGACGCAGTCCCGGCCGTGGGCGGGACTCAACCACAGATCGTCCGCGCGGACCGTCCGCACCTCCGAGACGTGCAGTACCGGGGCCACCAGGTGCCCGATCCGGCGAAGGGCGGTGAAGGCGGCCTCGACGGACCCACGGGGCACGTAGAACTCCGACTGCAACTCCTGGCCGGCGCTCGGCTCCAGTTCGGGCCGGAAATGGGGAAGCCGCGCGTACCAGGGCCCGACGACCCCCATCTGCTCGGTGCTGGGCTCGGGCGCCATCCCGGGGACGGGATGCACCTGCCGCTGCGCCGGGCGGCCACCGCCCCACCCTTTCTCCGCACGGTCGGTGCGGTGCTTGAGCCACACCATGCCCTCCTCACGCCAGTCGGTGAAGAGACTGACGCTGTAGGCCGCCCCGAACACGTCGTCGACGTGTGCGGCCACTTCCTCCAGAGGCACCCCGACCCGGACCCGCTGGGCCATCCGGAACGCCGGCTCGATGTCCAGGCGGAGTCGGGTGACCACGCCGAGCGCGCCGAGCGCGACGACCGCACCGGGAAGGACCTCGGGATCCTCGTCGCGGCTCAGCCAGGTCAGGTCCCCCTCGGGGCCGACGAGCTGGATCGCGCGGACGGCGGCCGACAGGCAGCGCAGGCCGTCCCCCGAGCCGTGCGTGCCGGTCGCGCAGGACCCGGCGACCGAGATGTGGGGAAGCGACGCCAGGTTCGCCAGGGCGAACCCCTCCGCGTCCAGCGCGGTGACCAGCTCGGCGTAGCGCATGCCCGCGGTGACGGTGACGGTCGAGTTCCGCTCGGCCACCACCGCTTCGGGAGGAAGACCGTCCAGGCGCACCAGGGCGTGCTCGGAGTCCGCGACGAGGTTGAAGGAGTGGCCGCTGCCAAGGGCGCGGATCCGCGTGCTCTCACACACGAGGCGGCGCAGTTCGTCGACCGTCCGGGGGCGGTGGATCCGCGGGCTGCCGAAGGTGACGTTGCCGGCCCAGTTGGTGGCCTGCGTACGCGGTGTGGGCATGGGCCCTCCGTTGTGGGGGAGTGCCGTGCGGTCCCCGGTCTCCCGGTGTCGCCACGGCGGGCGGCACTTTCGGAGGATAGCCGGGGGAGCCGTACACGGTTCGGGCGGGACGCACGGAAGGCGGCCGGTGTCAGGCCCGCTCGTCCGCTCCGTCCGGGGAACCGGCCTTCTCGACCATCTCCAGCAACCCGGCCATCCCCTCCTCGAACTCGGCGTCCCAGTCCACCGGAAGGTCGAGCACGTTCCCGAGCCGGGGGTGTTCGGGCAACTCCTCGGGATCGAGCTGTTCCCGGCGCTCGCGGGTGCCCAGGCTCCCCTCGCCGAAGCGGCCGTTGACCTCCGAGACCGCGAAGCCCAGCACGAACGTGCTGATCATCCTCTCCAGGCCGGCCACCCGCTCCTTCGGTACACCGGCGTCGAGGAGTGCGGCGTAGAGCGGGTCCACCACACGCACCGCACCGGGGAGCACGGCGGGCCTGGACAGCAGCAGCGGGAACGTCCGGGGATACCGGTGCGCCACCGCGCGGGCTCCCCTGGCGCACACCAGTATTCGCTCCCGCCAGTCGAGCACGGGGTCGGGCAGGGGGATCCGTCCGAGGACGCGCCCGACGAGCCCGTCGAGAAGGTCGTCTTTGTCGCGGAAGTACCTGTACAGGGCCATGGGAGTGAGGCCGACCCCGGACGCGACCGCGCGCATCGACACCGCCCCCAGCCCGCGCTCCTCCGCGAGTCGAAGAGCCATGTCCAGGATCTGTGTCCTTCTCTCTTGCCTGGATTTTTCCATACCAGTAGTCTACACCGTATATAAGAACTTGTTTACAGTGAACAAAAAGGATTCTTGTTGAGTGTTTTAGAAGTGTTCTCCCTGGTCAAGTCGTACGGATCCGCCCGTGCCCTGGATCGGTTCACCCTGGTCGCCGAACCCGGTGAGGTCGTCGGGCTCGTCGGGCACAACGGAGCGGGCAAGACCACGTTCGCCAACGTCGCCTCGGGACTGCTGCGTCCCGACGCCGGCAGTGTGCGGATCGACGGAAGCGTCCCCCGCGCCGCACGACGCGTCCTCGGACTCGCCCCCCAACACCTCGCGCTGTACCCCACCGTCACCCCACGGGAGACCCTGCGCCTGTTCGGCGGACTGCACGGCCTGCGTCGCCGGAACCTCACCCGGGCGATGAACGAGATCGTCGAGTCGTTCCAGCTCGCGGAGTTCCTCGACCGGCGGGTGGGAGTGCTCTCCGGAGGTCAACAGCGCCGCGTTCAGGCGGCGGCGGCCATGATCCACCGGCCCCTGCTCCTGCTCCTGGACGAGCCCACCGCGGGCGTCGACCCCCAGACGCGGCGGTCCCTCCTCGACGCGGTGCGTGCCAGGGCCGAACAAGGCGCGACGATCGTCTACACCACGCACTATCTGCCCGAACTCACCGAACTGGGGGCCAGTATCGCCGTGGCCCGCCGCGGTCGGATCATCGCCCGGGGAACGGCGGCGGAGCTGCTCAAAGACCTGCCGGGAGAGGTCCATCTGACCTTCGACGACGGTGAGGAGACATGCGTGTCCACCACCGCCCCCACCGCCGTCCTGGCCCGGATGCTCGCCGACACCACTAAACCCGTCCGGAAGGTGGACCTGAGGCAACCCACCCTCGACGACCTCTACCGGGCGGTGGCCCATGCGAGCTGACGCCGCTCACCGGTTGGCGCTGCTGGTCCGCCACAACATGACGCTCCGCCTCCGCGACCCCGGGCACCTCGTCAGCTACCTGGTCATGCCGATGGTGCTCATGCTCGTCTTCAGCCCGCTCTACCAGGCCGCGTTGCTCGACGGCGGTCGGGCCCAGACGGTCATCGGTCTGCTGGTGATGTTCTCCGTGCTCTCGCTGGCGATCGTGGGACCCTCCCTGCTGACCGAACGCACGTGGCGCACCTGGAACAGGCTGCGCGTGAGTCCGGCCTCGATCGTGGAGATGCTCGTCGGAAAGACGCTGCCGGTCCTCGTGCTCCTGGTCGTCCAGCAGGGCCTGTTGCTGCTCTTCGGTTCCCAGGTGGTCGGGATGCCGGTCACCGGGGCCTTCCCGCTGATCCTGTTCGCGGTCTGCGTGTGGTCCTTCACCCTTCTGGCGATCGGCGTCGCACTGGCGGGCTTCGTACGCAGCCACGGAGAACTCGCCGCCATCTGCGATGTCGGGGCCCTGACGGTGAGTGCCTTGGGCGGGGCCCTCGCACCGCTCTCCATGATGCCCGCCTGGGCCCGGACCATCGCCCCGCTCTCTCCCGGTCACTGGGCGGTGACCATGCTCAAGGCCGCCGTCGCCGGAGACGCCGGCACCGTGTTCCAGACGGCCGGCGTTCTGGTCCTGGTCGGGCTGGTCGCGGGAGCCGTGGCCTGTGTTCGTATCGGCCGCGGTCTCGATGACCTGAGGGGGTGAGGTGACACGGGAGTTCTGGGTCTTCCCGACGGTTCGGGCCTGCCACCGGAGGGGGATCTCCCGGCGTCCGTGTCCTGTGGACGAGGCAAAGAAAGAAGGACGCTCCCACCGCGAAAAGGTTGACAGCGAATTGGGGGAAATCCTGGGTGATTTAGTTTGTGCGTGGTGTAATGCCTCAGGGAGTTACGGTTCTGTTGCTGTTCTTTTGTTTTTGTGGTCGGTTAAGAGCTCATCTCAAAAGCCATCAGCGTGCTTGGCCAGATGCTTGTAGCGGATGAGGATGCAGGCGATGCCGAGCATGGCCAGGAAGGTGGAGGCCTTGCGCTCCCAGCGCACGTTCAACCTGCGGTAGGAGCCCAACCAGGCGATGGAGCGCTCGACCTTGTATCGGTACCGTCCCAGACGCTGGGAGGACTCGATGCCAGGACGGGCCAGACGCACCCCGATGCCACGTTCGCGCAGCCGGCGGCGCTGAGCCCGCGAGTGGTAGGCCTTGTCGCCGTGGAGCTTGGCCGGACGCCGCCGGGGGCCTCAAAGCGCGGA
>CALGOD010000755.1 GCA_937957845.1 uncultured Nocardiopsis sp. | reverse complement strand
GCGGTCGCGATCCGACACGCCGCCATCTACGGCGGTGTCGACGCGGTGGTCTCCGTGAGCGGCCCCAGCCGCTGGTACTACAGGGGCACGCGCCGCATGCGGCTGCTCCACCTCGGGGTCGAGGGAAGAGTGGGCCGCTTCTTCCTGCGCAACTTCCGCAAGGTCCGGGTCACCGACCGCAGGTGGGATCCGAGGCCGGCCGAACCCCGTGAGGTGGCCGGGGAGATCTCCCCGGCGCCTCTGCTGGTCGTGCACGGGGACGCCGACACCTACTTCCCCGTCTCCCACGCCACCGCGATATACGACGCCGCACGGGAACCCCGCGACCTGTGGATCATCCCGGGAATGGGACACGCCGAGCGCGCCGTCGGCCCCGAGTTGGCGGCGCGCATCGGGAACTGGATCGCGGAGAGGACCGCCGCCTCCGACGGCTGACCGGGGGCACATCGGTGGGTGGGGACCGCGACGCGGTCCCCACCCACCCGTGCGGGCACGGCATCCGTCCTGACCAAGACTGTGAACGCGCCCGAGAGGCACGCTGTCGACAGGTGTGCGCATGTGGGCTAGAAAGGACGAATGGTCCGATCTCGTTCTTCCTCATCCGGGAACGGAACACCGTCCGACGAGGGCACCGCGGACACTCTGCCGGGTCTGCGAGGTAAGGGTTTCGCCCTGTTGATCGCGGCCACGGCGATCAGTCTGTGCGGTTTCGCCGCCGTCCTTCCCCTCGTTCCGTTGTGGGCCTCCCACGGTGGTGCGGGCGAGTTCGGAGCGGGAAGCACCACGGCCGCCTTCATGCTCACCACCGTGCTCACCCAGATCGCCATGCCCTGGCTGCTGGAGAGGGGCGGATACAGGTGGGCGTTCCCGGTGGGATCGCTGATCCTGGGCCTGCCCACACCACTGTTCGCCCTGACCACCGACCTGGGGCCGCTGGTGGCCATCTCCGCGGTGCGCGGGATCGGCTTCGGGATGGTCAGCGTCGCCGGCACCGTTCTCGCCGCCCGCCTGGTACCCCAGCACCAGGTCGGCCGGGCCACGGGCTACTACGGGTTGGCCGTCGGTCTGCCCCAGGTCCTCATCCTGCCCGGTGGGGTGGCACTGGCCCTCAACATTGGTTTCACCACCGCGTTCTGGATCATCGGACTGTGCTCACTGGTGGGTGCGGCCCTGGCCGGGGGGATCTGGTTCGCCGATGGAGGGCGCAACCGTCCGGCGCTGCGCAGCGACGACCGGTCGAGGCGGAACGCTCCCGAGACGTCCAAGGGTGCTCCGCTGATGCGGGCCCTGCTGGCACCGTTGGCGCTCATGCTGCTGACCGCGTCCTCGGCCGGCGCGATCATCACCTTCCTGGCCATTCCCCTGGAGCAGGCGGCGTGGCTGGTGGGCGGGGCCCTGGCCGCCTACGCGATGGCGGTCGTGGTGGGTCGCTGGAGCGCCGGAATGCTGCACGACCGCCACCGGCGCACACTCCTGCTGCTGCCCGGCATGCTCTGCGCCGTCCTCGGCATGGCCCTGGTCACCGTCGGTCTGTGGTCGGTCGAGAACGGTCCGGGACCGGGAACGGCGGTCCTGGTCCTCCTCGGCTCGGCCGTGTTCGGCCTCGGTTTCGGCGCGGTGCAGAACGAGACCGTCACCCTCATGCTCAACCGTGCCGGCCCGGCCGGTTACGGCAGAGCCGGCGCGGTGTGGAACATCGGCTACGACGCGGGCGCGGGCGCCGGTGCGATGGGTCTGGGGCTGGTGATCCAGTTGCTCGGCTACGGCCCCGCCTTCGCGATCACGGCCGTCGCGCTGCTGGCCGTCCTACCGCTGGCCCTGGACAGACCAGGCCCCCGCTCCTGAGCGTGTACGGACTCGGTCGACGGCGTGGACCCGAGGGCGACCGTCACGGACGGGCGGTCCCCCGCGGTCGCACCCGGTCGTAGTGGCGGAGCGTCTTTTTCAACCTGGGCGAATTCTTCCTGATCCGAGGGCATGACGACGGCCGGTCACGGCGTGGGACTTCGCACTCAGGAAACGTTCACCGGGTGGGGGGACGGTAGCGAGCCCACTTTCCGCCGGCGATCTGCGCCCACTGCTCTGCCGTGCCAGGCGAGAACCCGAGCAGACGTCCCAGGACCGGAGGTGGAAGCTCACGGGCGTAGCTCATCAGAGCGCCATTGCGGGTAACACGGGGATCGATGCCAAGGGCGTTGAGACGGCGGGAGAGCGTGGCCGGGTGCAACGGCCGCCCGGGAAGGCGTCCGGGGAACAGCCAGGGGCTCTGCCCCGCAGGAGAAGCAGGGAGACCGTCGCGCAACGCGGGGAGCCGAGTGACGAGATGGGCCAGGGGCTCGATCAGGGCGAGGTCGGTATGGCCCAGCAGCAGGCTGACCTTGCCGTCGCCGAGGACGACCTGGTCGCAGGTCAGAGCCGCCATCCGTGAAACGGGCTGGGCATAGAGCAGCACCAGCGAGCCGACGACGCGGTCGACCAGGTCAAGGCTCGTGTCGGTGTGCAGGCGCTTGGCCAGCGTCCAACGCTGGTCCTCGGGGGCGAATCGGTTGGGGAAGCTTCGCATGGGCAGGGGGACGACCAGGTCCGGCATGTGCCGGTGCTTGATCGCCCAGTTCAGGAACCCGGTGGTGTGCTGGGCGTTGGTCGAGCTGATCGAGAGCCAGGTATCGACGTCGGCCTGGTTGCATGTCGAGCGGTCGCGTCCGCGAGAGCGCAGCCAGGACAGGAACCGTGCCGCGGTGCCGAGCTCGCCTCGGGCGTTGTAGACCACGTTCGGAGGGATCTCTCCGCCGTCGTAGCGTCGGCGAAGACGCCGCAGACGGTGGGTCCTGGCGAACAGTGACAGTACGCTCCGATCACCGGGGTGGGCACCCTCAGCCGTGACCTGGGCGAAGGCTTCAAAACGGGCCATGGGCTCATCGCGGGCTTGAAGAGCGCCGGTCGCCACCAGCAGGTCGCGCAGATAGCGAACGGAGTAGCCCTGCTCCTGGCCGTCCAGCGTGGCATGGGCCAGTGGGAGTTCTCCCGAGGCGATGCCCTTCAGCAGCTTGTGCGCCGGGCTGCGCCCGAAGTTCGACAGGGCCGCCTGCGGGTTGGCGGTGTCCACGAGAGCCTCCCGCACCCCCAGCAGTTCGGGGGCGATGGTCCCCTCGGGGCCGGTGAGCAGGGCCTGGACCCGGGCTGCGAGCATGCAGCCGAAACAGGCCGGACGGCCGTCGTTGCCGGTCAGACGCCCGTGTAGCCGCTGGAAGCAGACCGAGCAGTCCACTTTCGGTGCCTGGTGGCAGGTCGGGCAGATGTCGGGTCCCGAGTCGGATGCCCTCACGGCGACTCGGCGCTTGCGTCCGCAGATCCCGCAGATCCGGCGCGGGTGCTCATAGCAGGCGGGGCACAGCTTGCTTCCTCTGCCCTGGAAGCGCTGGCCGCACTGCGGGCAGACCGTCTCCGGCCGGGCCTTGGTGTAGCAGGTCACACACAGTGCGGGTTCGCCGCTGCCGGAACGGCCGGAGTTGATCACCCTCATCCGCCCGCAGCCGTCACATCGCCGCTGAGGACGTTCGGAGCGGTAGCAGCGGCGGCATAGCGTCCGAGGGCTTCCCGAGCGGCCGCCGGCCTTGACCGCCGGCGGCTCCATCAGGCCGCATCCCTCGCAGCGGACCTTGGGCTTGTAGGCGCGGTAGCAGCTACCGCACACCGCGTCCCCGCCAGGGCGGTATCCGCCGACCCGCCGGTGTCGGCCACAGTCAAAGCAGCGGGCCTCGCTCACGGATCCTCCGGCAGGATCCTGGCCCGGCGCGGCCTACGCGCATGCGATTCCCCTCCGCTCGGGGCCGGTGGTGGCTCGATGCCCACCACCTTGCGTCGAGACCGCTCGACCGCGTAGGGCTCGAACAGCTCCCCCGGCTCGATCTGGAGGATGTCGCACAGCGCCGCGAACACCTTCAAGGTCAGCCGCTCGGGCACTCCGGACACCAGTCGATGAACTTGGGACGAGGACATCTCGATCCCGCGCTCGGCCAAGTGCGGCACCAGGTCGCTGGTGTGGAACATGCCGCGTTGGGCCATCAGCTCGCGCAAGTGCCAGTGGTAGCCGACCGTGCGCATCAGTGCTCTCCTTGCAGTCCGGCGTTCAGCAGGTCCTGGAGCGCATTGTTCATGAAGTCGGAGCCGGTGTGGGTGTAGATGGCGGTTGTGGAGCCCCAGGCGTGCCCGACCTGCTGCTGGACGAAGTGGGGATCGGCTCCGTCCTCGATCAGGTGGGTGATGTAGGAGTGCCGCAGGCAGTGCGGATGCAGTTCCTCGGGGAGCCCGATCTGGTCGCGGTACTCGGCGAACCTGCGGTCGATGTGGCGTCCGCTGATGCGATGGTCGCGCTCGGTGGGCCACAGCAACTGACGTCGCCCCACACCGAACAGCGGGCGGATCTCCTCGACGTACTCGGCCAGGGCCTCGGCAGCCCATTCCCAGACCGTCAGCACCGTGCGCCTGCGCGGAGGTGACCCCTTGACGGCCTTGCCGAAGCGCACGTAGCAGGCGCCGTAGCGTCCGAACTCGGGGGCTCTGGGGTTGCGCGAGAAGTCGGCCAGATCGAGTTTGGCGGCCTCACGCCGACGCAGGCCCCAGCCGTAGATGACCTTGAACAGGGTCGCATCGCGAAAGGCGGGCAGCCACCCCTTGCGCCCTGAGGACCTCAGCCTCATCACCTGATCGTCGGCGAAGTCGAAGAACTGCTGGAGCTCTGCTCGGGTCAGCGCCCGCACCTCGGGGCGGCCCTCGTAAGCGGAGACGTGCGCTGGCATGTTGCCCTCGTGGCAGATCTGCACCGGATGGGTACCGAAGTGGTGTTCGCAGTGCTCAGCCCAGCCGTAACGGGGGTCGGTGAGGTAGTCGCAGAACATCGCGATCTGGGCGAGGTAGGAGCGGATCGTGGAATGGGCCAGAGCAGAAGGAGGCGAGCGCAGGTCGGTGGCCCACTCCTCGACGTCACCGGGTGTCCAGTCCCAGGGAAAGGTCCCGGTGAACTGGGCGAATCGACGGACCAGCCCCAACCGGCTCGTGATGGTCGTCGCGGCCAGCTGGCGGCTGAGCTGCTGGCGTCGCCACCCGGTGAGCATCGCCTCGAACACCGCCTCGGCTGGATGCAGCGGGACCACGCCCTCGGTGAGGACCAGGTGCGCAGCGCCTTCGATAGCCACCCGTTTCACCCGAAAGACCTCCTCGCATCTGATGCG
>CALGOD010000754.1 GCA_937957845.1 uncultured Nocardiopsis sp. | reverse complement strand
AGTGCGATGGTGCTTCGGTCAAGTGCTGGATTCCCTTCGTGCGACCGGCTCGGGACACCCGGGCCGGGGGTGTGCTCCCGGGGCGTGGCACGGACGCCTCCGGGGAAGTGGGCCCGGGGACGTGGCGCGTTCCGTCCCCGGGGGTCTGGCCACCGTCGGAAGGCGTGGCGCGTTGCGCCCTCCGACGGTGGAGTTCAAGGGTCAGCCGAGGAGTCCGGCCTTCTTCCAGAAGTAGCGGCCCAGGCCCGAGATGGCGCCGGCGGTGTCCAGGGTCCTGACGACCTTGCGGGCGGCCCAGGTCTTGGTGGCGATCCAGTGGGGGTTGCGCCGGGCGACCCGGGCCGCCTCCCGCGGATCGAGTCCGACCTGTGCGTACACCTTGGGGTTGATCAGGCGGGTGGCCGAGTAGTAGGCGACCAGGCCCAGGATGATGCGGCTGTAGGCCCTGTTGAGGGGGCCGCGCGTGGCCCAGTCCCGGTGGAACTCCTCACGGGCGTAGCGCATGTGCCGCGCCTCCTCCACCACGTGGATCCGGGAGACGGCGCGCACCAGGGGCAGGACCTGCTCGTCCGGGACGGCCTCGCGCTGGAACTGGTCGAGGACCTCCTCCACGAACAGGGCTCCGGCGAAGATCAGCGGGCCGTGCGCGATCGTCTTGAACAGACGGCCGAGGTTGTGGGCGGCGGGGTCGAGCTTGTAGGCCTTCGAACCGAGTTTCTCCACCAGCTTGGCGAACATCACCGTGTGCCGGCACTCGTCGGCGATCTCGGTGTACGCGTACTGGACGTGTTTGGTGGTGGGGTCGTGGTCGTAGGCGTGCCGTACCAGCATCTGCATCAGGATCGTCTCGAACCAGATGCCGATGGTCGCGATGGAGGCGATCTCCAGGCGGGAGAGCTCCTTGCGCTGTTCGTCGGTGAGCCGTTCCCACAGGTAGGTGCCGTAGAGCGAGACGCGCTCGGGGCGGACCGCCCACATGTCCTTGTCGACGGGGGCGTCCCAGTCGATCTCGATGAGCGGATCGAAGGAGGCCTTCGCCGAGCCGCGCAGCAGTCGCTTGGCGATCTCCTCGCGGTCGGTGGACTTGGGCGGTGCGGTGGTCTCCGCGGTCATCTTTCTTCCTCCTCAGGACGCGCCCGGACGAACCGGGGAATGGCCGTGTCGCTCGTGGATCCCCCGGGCGATCTCGGCGTCGCCGAAGGCGCCGTCCGCCAGGAGCAGGCCCACCTGGAGCGACACGATCTGTTCGGTGGTGCCGGGGAAGTGTCGGAACAGGCGCAGTCCGACGCTGCCGAGTGCGGTGGAGGCCACGTCGCGGGGGGCCCGCCTGGCCCCGGCCGCGCGGACCACCGACATGACGGTGTCGCGCTCCCGTTCGGCGGGCACCAGGCCGTCGAGGGCCACCCCCGTGGCCCGGGAGCTGTCGTGGATGGGGGTGTCGACGTAGCCGGGGTAGACGGTGGTGACCCCGATGTGCGTGCCGTACTCGGCGCGTAGGCAGTCGGCGTAAGCGGTGAGCGCCCTCTTGGAGACGGTGTAGGCGCCGGCGAAGGGAAGTTGCAGGCCCGACAACAGGGAGGCGGTGATGATGACACGACCCCCGCTCCTGAGCAGGGCCGGCATGGCGGCGGCGGTGACCCGCCAGGTGCCCAGCAGGTTGACCTCCAGGGCTTGGCGGACGTGCACGTCCGGAGCCCGGCCGATGTCCACGGCCGGTCCGACCCCCGCGTAGTGGATGACCAGGTCCAGGCGGCCGTCGAGGCGTTCCAACGCTTCGGTGACCCCTCGGCGGACCTGCTCGTCGTCGGTGATGTCGCAGCCGATGACGCCGGGGGCGGGTTCGAGGTCGACGCCGACCACGTTCACGCCGAGCCGGCGGAGGACGGCCATGGTGGCGCTGCCGAAAGCCCCCGAAGCACCGGTGACGAGGGCGTTCTGGCCGGACAGCCGTCGCAGGTGGCGCGGCGGGGGCGTCGTCATGTGATCTCCTCCACAATCATTGCCGGGAACGTTACAACGACCATTGTCACAATGCAATGGGTAGAGATCGGAAATTTACTGACGGGTAAGGTTCGGGGGTCCCTAGGCTTGGCCCATGGCCGAATACCGCATTGACGAACTCGCCCGCCTCGCCGACACGACGGTGCGCAACGTCCGGGTGTACCAGGACCGGGGGCTGCTGGCTCCTCCCCGCCGGGAGGGGCGTGTGGGCATCTACTCCGAGGCGCACCTGACGCGTCTGCGGTTGATCGGCCAACTACTGCGCAGGGGCTACAACTTCGCCAACATCGGGGAGATGTTCCGGGTCTGGGAGCGCGGCGGCGACCTGTCCGACATCCTCGGCTTCGAGTCGGCCATCGGGGACGCCTGGAGCGACGAGATCCCCGACTACCTCACCCTCAAAGACCTGAAGGAGCTGTTCGGCGGAGGCGTGACACCACGGACCGTCAAGCGCTCCTTGGAACTGGGCGTGCTCGAACGCGACGGCCTGCGCTTCCGAGTGCCCAGTCCCCGGCTGCTGCACGCCGGCGTGGAACTGGTGAAGCTGGGGATGAGCGTGGACTCGGTGCTCGACATCGCCGAGAACCTGCGCGACAAGCTGGGCAACGTGGCCGAGCACATGGTCCGCCGCGTCGCCGACCACATCATCGCCGAGTACGCGCCCGGCACGGTGGTCCGCAGTGAGGAGACCGCCGAGATGGCCGAACTGATCCGCCGTGTGCGTCCCCTCGCGCAACAGGCCGTGGACGCGGTCCTGGCACAGGAGATGGCGGACAAGCTCACCAACGTGATGGGGGAGCACTTCGCCCTGGCGATGGAGTACCTACAGAAGGAGGCCGCGGAGAAGGAGGGGCCGGAGGAGGGCAGCCCGGGAAGGGTCGGCTCGGGGCAGGGGGCGCGCTGAGGGGATCCGTGCCGCGCGGGACGGGGCTTGCCCGCGACTCCCTTCCTCGCCCCACCGTCAGCGGCCTGCCGCCCGTCCCCGTCCCGGTGCGGGAACGGGGACGGGCGTCGAGAAGGGTCTTCAGACCCCTTCCGCCTCCGGTGTCGACTTCTCGGGGGCCGGTGCGGGTTCGGCCACCGTCAGGGGCAACGGGACGGTGAACCGCAGTTCGGCGAAGGCGCCGGCGGGGACGGCGGGGGAGTGGGGGAACACCGGTGCGATCCGTCGGTACGGCGCCCCCTGCACCGGACGCGTGTCCTCCTCACCCTTGTTCGGCCACATCGACATCGCGCGCTCGGCCTGTGCCGTGATGGTCAAGGACGGGTTCACCCCGAGGTTCGCGGTGATCGCCGAGCCGTCCACCACGTGAATGTCCGGGTATCCGTACAGGCGGTGGTACGGGTCGATGACACCGTCCTCGGCGCTGTCGCCGATGGGGCAGCCGCCCAGGAAGTGCGCGGTCATCGGGACGTCGAACACGTCCCCCCAGGTGCCCCCGGGGAATCCGTCGATGCGTTCCGCCAGCCTGGTGGCGGCCTCCTGCCCGGCCGGGATCCACGTCGGATTCGGTTCGCCGTGTCCCTGCCTGGAGGTCAGCCTCTTCCCACCGCCGAACAGCCCCCGCCGCACCGACGTGGTCAGTGAGTTGTCCAGGGACTGCATGACCAGGCCGATGATGGTCCGCTCCGACCAGCGGCGGTTGGAGAAACTGCGGACGAAGACGTGCGGGCGGCGGACCACCAGGCCCAGGAACCGCAGCCAGCGTGGAATCCTTCCTCCGCCGGGCACCTGGATGGCGGTGAGGAGCCCCATCGCGTTGGAGCCCTTCCCGTAGCGGACCGGCTCGATGTGGGTGTTCTCGTCCGGGTGGATCGAGGAGGTGATGGCCACGCCCTTGGTCAGGTCCTCCGGCGGTGGTACGTGGCGGCTCATCGCGCCGACCAGGGCCTCGGAGTTGGTGCGGGTGAGCGTGCCCAGCCTCTCCGACAGGCGCGGCAGCATCCCGGAGTCGCGCATGCGGTGCAGCAGGGTCTGGGTGTTGTAGGTTCCGGCGGCCACGACGACCTGGCGGGCGGTGAACGTGCGGGCGTTCTCCCGGCGCCGGGGCGCGTCGGTCTTGACGGTGTCGACGGCGTACCCGCCTTCGGGCAGCTCGCGCAGGCGTTCGACAGTGGTAAGGGGGTGCACCTCGGCGCCGCCACGTTCGGCGAAGTACAGGTAGTTCTCCGTGAGGGTGTTCTTGGCGCCGTGGCGGCATCCGGTCATGCACTCACCGCACTCCCGACAGGCCCTGCGCTCGGGTCCGGCCCCGCCGAAGTAGGGGTCGCCCACCGACTCGCCGGGGGCGCCCCGGTTGCCCGCACCGTCCTCACCGTCACCGAAGCACACGCCCACGGGGGTCAGCCGGAAGGTGTGTCCGACGCCCATGTCCTCGGCCACCGCCTTCAGGTGCACGTCGGAGGGGGTGAGGGTGGGGTTGGTGCGTACGCCGAGCATGCGTCGGGCCTGGTCGTAGAAGGGAGCCAGCTCCGACTTCCAGTCGGTGATGTGCCGCCACTGGGGATCCTCGAAGAACGGGTCCATCGGGTGGTACAACGTGTTGGCGTAGTTGAGGGAGCCGCCGCCCACGCCCGCTCCGGCCAGGATCATCACGTCGCGCAGCAGGTGGATGCGCTGGATGCCGTACATGCCCAGTCGTGGTGCCCACAGGAAGTTGCGCAGGTCCCATGAGGAGGACGGCAGCGTCTCGGGGGTGAAGCGGCGTCCCGCCTCCAGGACACCGACGCGATAGCCCTTCTCGGTCAGGCGCAGGGCGCTGACCGAACCTCCGAATCCGGAGCCCACGACGATGACGTCGTAGTCGAAGCGGCCGTCGTCGCCGTCGGCGGTCTCACTGGTGGTGCCGGTGGTGGGGGTCGTGGGGGAAGCAGGAGATGTTCTGCGCTCTGAGGGCACGGCTGATCTTTCTCCAGGTCGGTTACGGTCTACGCGTGAGGGGCTTGCTACGAGTCCGCAACATTGAACGCGCCATCTAGAAATGTGACATTGGTTATTGTAATGTTCCTCACTACCGCCGAGTAGGGTGTGCTTCATACAACACACGTGGCGTGCCTCGGCGCAAGATCTGCTCCCCCACGCCGTCTTCCCCGGCGGCGGAACACTGGAGGTACCCATGCCCAAGGCTTCCGACGAGGCGCCCCAGGACACGTCTGAACAGCCACAGGGAGGCACGCAGTGGCGCAGGTTCGCACTCGTGGCGGTCCCGGGCCTGGTGGCCGCGGCGGCCCTCGGCGGCATGACCACCCAGGGACTGCTCGCCGCGTCCTTCGCCGTGTCCGGTGACAGCTTCAAGATGTCCGCGGACCAACTCTCCGGCCACGGCTTCACCCAGTACGGCGACGCCGCCACCTCCGTGGACGGCTCCTCCCGGCCGGTCGGCCTGTCCTCGGTGAACACCGCGGAGCTGACCAACCTGTGCATGTCCTCCCTGTGGGACCTTCCCATCGGACAGGCCACCCTGGTCATCAAGGCCGGTGACAGCACGCCGGTGGAGGGACGCAACCTCGTTCTGGACATCGAACAGCTCCAGGGCGACGCCGAGTTCGGCTCCATCGAGATCGGGCGCGACGCCGGCACCCTGGACAAGGCCGACGGAGGCCAGGGCCCGGAAGGCGGCTTCGGCCTGCAGGCCGACTCGATCACCGTCTCCGACATGGAGCTGACCACATGGGCGGTCACCTCCGGATCCCTGCGTCTGTCCGGCCTGAGTCTGGCGGTCAAGCCCGGCGACCACGAGTGCTTCTGATCCCATGGCCCACGCACTGACCCCGCTGCGCACGGGGTGGGGGCACTTCCGGAACTGGCGGCGCAGCCGCCCGTTCTGGGGTGGGCTCCTCCTCGTCGCGGCCGGAATCGAACTGCTGGTGGCACCGGCCGCCCAGACGCTGATCCTGCCGATCGACCTGATCGTCTACGCCGGTGTCGCCGGTGTGTCCGGCACCCTCATCGCACTGCTGATGATCACCCTGGGAGTTCTGAGCTGGTTGCAACCCGCACAGCACGTCTTCTTCGGGCTGGTCGGACTGTTCCTGTCCCTGGCGTCCTTCGTGACCTCCAACTTCGGTGGATTCGTCATCGGGATGCTGCTCGGCATCGTCGGCGGTTCGCTTGTGTTCGCGTGGACGCCCCGGGCCGGAGGGCGCCGCGGAACCGGGGACGCCCCGACCCCGCAGAACGGTGGGGAGGGTGAGGAGGAAGGGGCTCCGGACACGAAAGGCTCCGACGGCGACGCCACCGACGGAACCGAAAAGCGGACCGAAACCCATGCGGACCGTGCCGGTTCCGATGCCGACTCCGACGAGAGGCTCTCGATCCCCCGGGATGGGACACGGCCACTGGCCGCCCTCGCCCTGCCCCTCGCGGCGATCATGACCCTGGCGAGCGCGCCCGCGCCCACCCTCGGCTGGCCCTGGGACTGGTTCCGCCCTCCGAGTGACGAGGAGGAACAGCCGGCGGAGGAGCCCTCGCCCTCTCCCGCGCCCACCGAAGACCCCGGGCCCCGGCCCACCGAACCGGGCGGCGACGAGGAGGACCGGGAAGGAGACGAGGAGGCCGAACCCGAGGAGGAACCGGAGGAGGACCAGGAGGAGGGCGACGCCGATCAGTGCGAACTGCGCACGGGTGAGTCCGCCCTGGCCGCCTCCGAGGAGGAGTTCCTGGACGCCGTGCGCGCCTGTGAGGCGGCCCAGGAGGAGGGAAGCCTCCCCGACGTCCTGGTGGCCGAGGAGTACGACTGTTTCCCCGGCTCGGTCCGCACGTCCGGTCTGAGCGCCGACCGGCTGACGATGAGCGGTGCGCGCTACGACGGCATCGTGGAGTGCCCCACTCGGGACGGTGCCCGCAGGTACATCCGGCTGTCCATGAGCAGGGCGGACTTCAGCGGCGCCGAACTGTGGTTCGAGGACGCCGGAACCCGGATGAGTCTGGGCCTGCCCACCATGGTCATGGACGGCGACGTCCAGATGCACGTCACCCGGATGCACGTACGCATCCTGGGCATCCCGCTCACCTTCACCCCGGACTTCCCGCCCCCGCTGCTGCTGCCGTACATGATCGTGACCGATGTGGACGTGGACGACCCGATCGCCAGTACCGACGTCATGAACATTCCGAGCCTCAACGGGCGTTACGGCGGCTCCTGACATGCCGCGGGGGCACCGTGCGCGTACCACGGTGCCCCCGGGGAGAACACCTCAGAGACCGTCGGCGATCAGACGGCTGGCCCGGCCCACGTACGAGACGTACAGCGCGTCGCGGGCCCGGGTGCAGGCGGCGAACAGGAGGGTCCGCTCCCGCTGGAAGGCGTGCTCCAGTGCCACCTGGTCACCGTCGGCCGCCTCGATCGCGGCCTTGGGCGGTAGCAGGTGGTCGCTGACGCCGACCAGGGCCACACAGCGGAACTCCCGGCCCTTGAGCCCGTGCAGCGTCCCTACGCGTACCGCCTGGATCTCGTCGCCGTCCTCCAACCGCGCGGTGGGAACACCCCTGGCCTCCAGCTCCTTGGTGATGTCGCGTACCACCCACTGGTTGCGCCCGGCCACCGCGATCTCGGCGGGGGCGACCCCGGCCTCCGACCACACGCGTACCCAGTCGCCCAGCGCGGTGAGCTCCTCGGTCCGGTTCTCGCAGCCGCGTACCACCGGGGCGGGCCCGCGCAGCAGTGAACGGTATCCGGCCAGGGTGTCGGCGTCGTCGTCCATGCCCAGGCTCGCCCGTCGGCCCAGGATCGGCATGCTCCAGTCCAGGATCTCCTGTGTGACCCGGTAGCACACGCGCAGACGACGGCCGCGTCCACGGACGTTGATGCCGAGCGAGGCCAGGGAGACCCGGTTGTCGGTCACCCGCTGGTTCGGGTCGCCGACGATGAACAGGTCGTCCGGTCCCTCGGGAACGGCGGCGCGCAGCATGCGCCACTGGGTCGGGTGCAGGTCCTGTGACTCGTCGACGACCGCGTGTCGGAACAGCGGTTCGCCGCGCCCCAGGATCCGGGCGGCCTCGTCCGCCAACTGTGGAGAGGACCACAGGCCCTCCACCCGCATGGCGCCGACGTAGCGCCGCACGGTCTCCCACACCTGGCGGCGGTGCTCGGGAGCCAGGTGCTGTACCCGGCCGCTGCGCTCGCAGCGAATGTACTGGGGCAGCAGCTCCAGGCCCTTGGCGAGGATGACCTGCTCCCACTCGTCCACCAGGAAGCGACCGGAGAAGGGCAGCCCGTCGGCCACGGACACCGCCCGCCAACGTCGGGCCAGTTCGTCCTTGCCCATCAGACGCGGTGCCATACCGGCGTGTGACTGCACCACCGCGTGGGCGAGGCCGTCGATCGTGGCCACGCGCACCCGGGCACGGACACCCGGGTCGGGCAACAGCTGGTCCAGGCGCTCGGCCAGGGACTGGGCCAGCGCGCGGTTGTAGGTGGTCAGCAGTACCGACTCGCGGGTGTCCTCCGGGTGCACGGCGGCGTCGCGTTCGGCCAGGTGGGCGGCGCGATGCAGTGCGATCACGGTCTTGCCGGTCCCCGGGCCGCCGGTGATCTGGGTGGATCCGTTGTAGCGGGCCTCGGTGATCCGGTGCTGGTCGGGGTGGAGCGTCAGCCGCCACCGGTCGA
>CALGOD010000753.1 GCA_937957845.1 uncultured Nocardiopsis sp. | reverse complement strand
ACCGCGACCATGTTCAACCAACTCGGTACGGTCTGGCCCGAGCTTATGGAAAGAGCACAAAAAGCCACGCCAAACCGGTACGTTACAGAAGAAATCGACGGTTTCTCCTCCGCGTCGGAATCTGACAAGGGCGACGACTAGCGGACCGGCACGATCAGCGACGACGGGCGACGAGAAGCAGACGAGGGAGTCATGGCGCAGTCGAATCGGGGACGGGTGGGCCGGGGATTCGAAATCCTCGCCGAAGGGCTGGAACCGGTTGTGGACCGGCTCATGCAGGACGCCGCTCCAGCCGGTAAGGACTGGCTGGAACTGCTGGCAGCCCGAGAGGCGTCTCGGCACGGCAGTGGGAAGAAGCTCTCCAAGAGCGACCCGCAACTCCAGCTCAAGGTGATCACCGACCACCGCAACGTCTTCTTCCCACTGCTCTCGCACAGCGGCATACGGTTCGCCAGCGAACTGCGTGACACCCGCAATGACTGGGCGCACAACGAGAGGTTCAGCGCCGACGACGCCTACCGAGCTCTCGACACGATGGAACGCCTGCTGGACGTGGCCGGAGCGGTCGAGGCGACCGAAAAAGTCCGCACCCTCAAGGAGAACCACCAGCGGGCGGCTTACGAGGAACAGGCACGCGACCGGGTGCGCAAATCGACCCCGGTCGCGCTGACCGTCGACGGGCACGGACTGAAGTCGTGGCGTGAGGTGATGACACCACACGCCGATGTCAGAACAGGCAACTTCGTTTCCGCGGAGTTCGCGGCCGACCTGCACCAGGTCACCACCGGCGCCAGTTTCAGCGCGGAGTACAGCGATCCGGTGCAGTTCTTCCGGCGCACCTACCTGACTGACGGTATTCGGGAGATCCTCACCCACGCGGCCCGTCGGGTCGCGGGCGACCAGAACGCCGAACCGGTGTGGAACCTCCAGACCAACTTCGGCGGCGGCAAGACCCACACGATGCTGGCACTGTGGCATCTCTTCGATCCCGGCACCGACCTGGCCGCCTACCCGCAGCCGGTACTTGACATGCTGGGGGACGTCCCTCGGGTATCGGGAGTGCGCAGGGCGGCGCTGGCCGCCAACCGGATCGAGGTGGCCAAGGCTTCCACCCGGGACGGCCGACCGGGGATCAACACCCTCTGGGGCGAACTGGCGTGGCAACTCGGCGGACAGGAAGGCTACGGCATCGTCGCCGCCGCCGACCTGGCCCGTGTTCCGGCCGCGGAGTCGCTGCACGAACTCCTCACCAGATACGCGCCCTGTGTGATCCTCATCGACGAGTGGGTGGCCTACGCTCGGCTGCTGCACGGCCGTGAGGACCTGCCTGCGGGCACCTTCGAGTCCCAGTTCACCTTCGCCCAGACACTCACCGAGGCGGCCTCGACGGTTCCCGGTGTCGTGGTCGTGGTGTCCATTCCCGCCTCCCACGACCCCAACGCCGAAGGGGGAAGCCGTGCGGACGACCTCGAAGTGGGGGGTATTCGCGGCCAAGAGGCACTGGAGCGCC
>CALGOD010000752.1 GCA_937957845.1 uncultured Nocardiopsis sp. | reverse complement strand
TCCACCGTGGGCACCGTCCTGGGCCAGCGGTTCGCACCGCGGCTGGTGGACTGGCGGCTGGGACGTACGGGGCCGGAGAGCCAGATGCGCGACGCCCACCCGATCATGAGGGACAACCTGTTCCATCCCCTGGACGACGTACGCGACTTCGGCGCACACGGCGAGTTCGACGACGAGTCGCGGGAGAGCAGCCTTCTGCAGGAGATGAGCCAGCGGCGCCGCACCGCGGCGGCGTTGGGCGCCGTGGGCTTCCTCGCGGGCGCCGCCGGTTTCGCGGCTCTGCGAAGAGCCCGCCGAGGACTCTGAACCACGGGAACCGAACCCAGGACGAAGGGATGAGGGCATGGCTGAGCACGACACCGTCACCGAGCAGACGTGGCAGGACTTCCACGCGGTGGTGAACATGACCGGCCAGGAGCTGCGGGAGTGGCTGCTCACGGACGCCTCCGGCGAGGACGCCTTCGACAACGACCCCGCCCGCCCGGTGAGCCGGACGGGCGAGGACATCGTGAACCTGCTCAACAAGCGCCGTACGGACGTGACGGAGTCCGACACCGAACTGATGCGCGAGGTGACGGAGTTCGTCCGGGACCAGCTGGCGGATCCGCGCCGTGAGGACGCCCAGTGGCGGCGTCGGCTGATGTCGGTGGGCCACGACCCGCTCAAGCCCGACTCGGCGCGACCCGACGAGGAACCGGACCTGGAGAAGTAGGCGGAGCGGTAGAGCCACGGCGGGGCGGGCGGGGAGTGCCCGCCCCGACCCGTCTTGTGCGGGCACCGGCCTTGGTCGTCGGCGGTGTCCTCGCGGTTCCCGAAAGAGAACGGGGCGGTCTCGGCGTTCCGGCCGCCCCGTCACCTCGCAAGACCGCGCACGACCGGCCGATCACCGTGCGGTCTCACCGTCACGACCGAGCCAGGCCAGGGCCGCGACGGTGAGCGCGCTGACGCCGGTGTCGAGTGTGGGCTGGAGGACGGGTGCGAACCGGGAGGAGTGGTTGACGGGGACCTCGGAGTCGACGGTGTTCCTGCGGGCGGCGTCGGCGTAGAGCCCCGGGTCGATGCCGCCGATGCCCCAGTACGCGTAGGGGGCGTCGAAGGCCTGGGGGATTCTGCTGAAGTCCTCGCTCGCCGTCTGTAGGCCGATGGCGTGGGCGTCGTCTCCGAAATGGTCGCCGAAGGCCTGGGCCAGACGTTCGGTGGTCTCGGTGTCGTTGACGGTGGCCGGAAACGCGCTGAGAAGTTCGATGTCCGGTTCGGCGGGAGCGCCGGAGGCGGCCGCCTCACCCTTGACGCAGCGTGTGATGGCGTCCAGGACCTGTTCGCGACTCCGGTCGTCGTAGGTACGCACGTTCAGTTCGATGACGGCGCTGTCGGGGATGACGTTGGGTCCGCTGCCCGCCCTGACGCTGCCGACGGTCAGGACCGCGGGGGTCGTGGCTGCCAGCTCCCGGGAGACGACGGTCTGGAGGCGGACCACGCACAGAGCCGCCAGGACCACCGGGTCGATCGCCGCCTGCGGCATAGATCCGTGGGCGCCCCGCCCGTGAAGCGTGATGCGCAGGCTGTCCGCCGCCGAGAGGAAGGATCCCGGGCGCACGCCCACGTCACCGGCCGGGTAGGGCAGGACGTGCTGGGCGAGGGCGACGTCGGGGCGGGGGATCATGTCGGTGAGGCCGTCGTCGAGCATGGCGTCGGCGCCGTCGCCACCCTCCTCGGAGGGCTGGAAGAGCGTGACGAGGGTTCCCCTCCAGGCCTGGCGTGAGTCGGCCATCAGTCGAGCGGATCCGAGCAGGCAGGCGACGTGGGCGTCGTGTCCGCACGCGTGCATGACGGGCGTCTCAGCGCCGTCGCGGTCGGTCGTGGTGACGGTCGAGGCGTACGGCAGTCCGGTGTCCTCTCTGATGGGGAGGGCGTCCATGTCGGCCCGCAGGAGCACCGTAGGGCCTTCCCCGTTGGCCAGGACTCCGACCACACCGGTGCCTCCGATGCCCTCCGTCACCCGGTACTCCCACCGCCGCAGCAGGTCGACCACCAGGTCCGAGGTGCGGTGTTCGGCGAACCCCAACTCGGGGTGGGCGTGCAGATCCTTGTAGACGTCCTCGATCCGGGGCCGGAGGTCGTCGAGCCCGGCGAGGACGGTGGCGATGGCGGAGTCGGTCATGGCGGGAGCTCCCTCGTCTGCGGGGTCGGCCGGACGATGCTCTTCCGAAGAGCGTCCACCGTGGCGGGTCCTGTGACCGGCACCGCAACGGCGCCGGAGACCGGACGGACCGTGCCGCTCCACGGGGTGGGACCCATTCCCCTGAACACCCCGTACGAACCCGGTCGGCCCCTTCCCCCGGGGGCGTGGGGAGGGGTCTTCGACCAGGGCACGGGCGAGGGGCAGGATGGACGCCGGTGTGGTCGGTGGTGCCTCGCGACCCGGCGAGCCCGGTGCCGGACGCGGGAAAACGGCCGAGCACCGACCTGGGGCGGGGCTCGCCGAGGGAGCACCCCGGCGCCGTCCGCGGTCGACGGGCCTGACATCCTCGGGAGGGTGAACCCCTCGCCGCCTCTGACCAGGGATGATCATATGAGCACCACCGGAGAACACATCGAGATCCGCACCGCCGACGGCGTCGCCGAGGCCTACGTCGCCCGGCCGGACGGGTCCCAGGACGTTCCGGGCGTCCTGCTGTACATGGACGCCATCGGGTTGAGGCCGCAGCTGGAGCGGATCGCGGACCGCATCGCGTCGTGGGGGTACGTCGTGCTGGTCCCCAACGTCTTCTACCGTCACGGGCGGGCCGCCGACCTCGGTCCCAAGGTCGACCTGCGCGAGCCCGGCGCCCGGCAGAAGTTCTTTCCCACCGTGGCCCCGTTCATCGCCGGCCACACACCGGACGAGGCCGCCCGCGACCTGGAGGCCTACTCCTCGACCCTGCTCGGTCTGCCGGGGGTGGCTCGCGCCCCCTTCGGCGTCACGGGCTACTGCATGGGAGGCCGCTTGGCGCTGCGCGCGGCCGCGCAGATGCCCGACCAGGTGGCCGCCGTCGGCATGTTCCACACCGGTGGCCTGGTCACCGACGCCCCGGACAGCCCGCACCTCTGCGTTCCCCGCGTCAAGGCCGAGGTCCTGGCCGGACACGCCGACAAGGACGACTCGATGCCCCCGTCGGCGATCAAGGCCCTGGACGCCGAGTTCGCCCGTGCGGGCGTCAAGGCGACCACCGCCGTGTACGAGGGCGCGCTCCACGGTTACTGCATGGAGGACACGTCCATGTACCACGAGCAGGCGACCGAGCGCCACTACACCGAGCTGGCCGACCTGTTCGCGCGCACACTGCGCTGAGCTGTCCCCTCCCTCTCCCCGCGACCGTGCTCTGGTGGCCACGGTCCCCGGGTAGCAATCCCGCCCTCCCCCGCGACCGTGCTCTCGTGGCCACTTTCGGCTCCGAAAATGACCACAGAAGCACGGTCGCGGCGGGCACGGGCCGCTCATCCACAGGCCCGGTCCGGGGCCGGCGCCACGGGCGAGTCCTTCGGACAGTGGAGGGCATGAGGCAGAACACATATCCCAGGCCCGCACCGCCGGAGGGCCCCGTCGCCGCGGCCGTCGGAACCGCGTTCCGCCAGTACGGGGTCCTCAGTTGGCCGCAGGCGCGCGCCCACGGGGTGCGGCACTG
>CALGOD010000751.1 GCA_937957845.1 uncultured Nocardiopsis sp. | reverse complement strand
CGAACGCCTTGAAGCCCGCGGCCGGCCGACCGCGCAGGGACCAGGAACTCGACCGCACGTCGCCGTCGACCGGCTGGAAGATCCCGTCCCTTCGGCCGAGGCTGATGCAGTTGCCGAAGTAGGTCAACGGGGTCCGCATGCCCGTGCGGCCGGTCAGGTCCTCGATGATCGCGGCCGTCGCCCGCATTCTGGTGAAGCCGGCGGAGGCGCAGGACATCGGCAGCGGTCGCCCGTTCTCCCCGAGTGCGTGCACGCTGTCGCCGGCGGCGTACACCCGCGGGTGCGAGACGGACCGCATCATGGGGTCGACCGTGATCCGGCCGTCCTCCTCGATGGCGAGGCCGCTGGAGGCGGCGATGGGGTGGACGGCGAAACCGGCCGCCCACACGGTGACGTCGGAGGCGAGGACGGTGCCGTCGGCGGTGACGACGCCGTCGGCCTCCACGCGTACGACGGTGGTGTTCTCGTGGACGGAGACACCGAGCCGGTCGAAGGCGCGCCGCAGATGGCGGCGGGCCTTGGAGCCCAGCCATCCACCCGGTTCGCCGGTGGTGGCCAGGGCCACGCGCAGCCCCGGGTGGGACTCGGCGATCTCGGTGGCGGTCTCGATCGCGGTCAGGTTGCCGCCCACGACCAGTACCCTTCCGTCACCGTCCAGTTCGTCCAGACGCCGACGCAGCCGCAGCGCGGCGGGTCCCTCGGCGACGTGGAAGGCGTGCTCGTCCACCCCCGGCACGTCGTGGTCGGCGATGGTGCTGCCGAGCGTGTAGAGGAGGGTGTCGTATGCGAGCAGGTCGGTGCCCTCGTCATCGACCACGGTGACGGTCCGCCGTTCGGCGTCGACGGCGGTGACGCGTGCCTGACGCAGTCGGACGCCGGTTCCGGCGAACATCTCCGCCAGCCCGTGGCGGCGTGGCCCCCGACCGACGGCCACCTGGTGCAGGCGTATCCGTTCGACGAAGTCGGGTCCGGCGTTGACGACGGTGATCTCGACGTCGTCGGGGTGCAGGTGGCGAGCCAGGTATCCGGCGGCGGAGGCCCCGGCGTACCCGGCCCCGAGGATGAGGATGCGGTGCCGCATGTTCGTTCTCCTGTCTGTTCGCTCCCCCTCTGAACGAGACGGGGCTCGCATCCCTGACAGAAGTCGAATGTGACCTATATCACACATCTAGGGTGGCGGTCGTGCCCTCCCGGCCCGTGCGCGCGACCTCCTCCGAACCGGTCATGAACCCCTTCCGCCGGTCCGGCCCTCACGCCGGTGGCACCAGGATGATCGGCCCTCGATCGACTCGGGTGGGTGCCCCCAGTGCTCAGGGGAGGGGCCGTCACAGGACGTTGAGGGGCGGATGGGGGCAGGGAGGGAGGGGCGCTACCTCGGCGAGGGTGCCCTCCACGCGCCCGGTAGCATTTCCGGTGACCCACGCCCTCCCCGGATCCTCGGCGTGGGCGCCCCACCGCACACTCCGCACGCGCCGTGGATCCCACGGCGGTGCGTTCGCACACCCAAGGTGATCCAGGTTGTACGCAGGTACCTTCTCGATCGTCGCCTACGACGTCGCCACGAGAACGTGCGGTGTCGCACTCAGCAGCAAGATGCCGGCGATCGGCGCCTTCTCGGTGTTCGCGCACGCGGGTGCGGGCGCGGTCGCGACACAGGCGCTGATCAACCCGCTGCTGGGCGCCGACGCCCTGGAACTGCTGAGCTCCCACAGCGCGGAGGAGGCACTGCACCGGGTTCTGAAGATCGATCCCGCGGTGGACTCGCGGCAGGTGGCGCTGGTCGACACCACGGGAGGCGCCGCCGCGCACACCGGTCCCGAAACACACCCCTGGAGCGGCCACAGGGTGGGGGACGGTTACGTGGTGGCGGGGAACATCCTGACCGGAGCCGACACCCTCGACGCGATGGCGGAGCGTTTCGAGGCCGGTGCGGGGGAGCGGCTGGACGAGCGGCTGTTGGGCGCCCTGGAGGCGGGGCAGGCCGCCGGCGGCGACAGGCGGGGTAAGCAGAGCGCCGCGCTGTACGTGCACACCGGCCGCCCCTACCCCTACGTGGACCTGAGGGTGGACGAGCACCCCGACCCGGTGGCCGAACTGCGCCGGGTCCACGACGTCGCCAGGCGGGAACTGCTGCCGTTCGTGGAGGCCATGCCCACGCGTGAGCGGCCCGCGGGAGACTTCGAACGGCTGCTGGAGCTCGACGAGGGTTGAGCCCGCCACCTCGCGCGTGGCGACCCCGCGACGGGGCAGTACAGGTGCCATGGGCGAACTGGTGCTGGTCAGGCATGGGCAGACCGAGTGGAGCATGACGCGGCGGCACACCGGGCGAACGGACGTGCCCCTGACACGCGAGGGGGAACGACAGGCGCAGGCGCTGGCCCCCCTGCTGCAGAGGCGTGAGATCGGCCGGGTGGTGACCAGTCCCCTTCGGCGGGCCGTACGCACCGCGGAGCTGGCCGGACTCGGCTCCGCCACCACCGAACCGGACCTGGCGGAGTGGGATTACGGGGCCTACGAGGGGATCACCACCGTGGAGATCCGACAGGACCGTCCCCAGTGGGACCTGTGGACCGACGGTGTGCCTCCGGGAGACGCGGAACACCCCGGGGAGAGCCCCGCCGAGGTGGGGGAGCGCGCCGACCGGGTGCTCGCCGCGGTCGCGGTCCCACCCGAGGAGGACGTCCCCGACACGGTGTTGGTGGCACACGGCCACATCCTGCGCGTGGTCGCCGCGCGGTGGTTGGGCCTGCCGGTCTCCGGCGGGGCGATGTTCCGTCTGGGCACCGGGGCTGTCGGCACGCTCGGGCACGAGCACGGACGGCCGGTCATCTCCTCATGGAACCTCGTTCCCTGACCGACCCGCGGGGAACGGACGTTCGGCCCCTTCACGGCGCGGCTCGGTGACCCTCCCGACGGTGGTCACGGAACCGCCGAGCCCGTCGCGCCGCGTCCACGCGGCGCGACGGGTGTGGGGAGAGGGTCAGCAGCGGGTGTTGATGGTGTTCTGGATGGACGACTTCTCGGAGGAGGTGACCGAGAGGCCGTAACGGTACTTCACGTTGACCCAGGACTTGACGTAGGAGCAGTGGATCGCGGTGCGCGGAGGCATCCACTGCGAGGGGTCCCTGTCGCCCTTGGAACGGTTGGTGGAGGCGGTGACCGCCCACAGCTGCGGGGAGTTCACGTCGTTGGCGAAGTCACGGCGCTTCGCCGTGGTCCAGGTGTTGGCACCCGAACGCCAGGCGTCGCTGAGCGGCACCATGTGGTCGATGTCGAACTCGGAGGCGTTGCCCGTCCAGACCCCGTCGTACTC
>CALGOD010000750.1 GCA_937957845.1 uncultured Nocardiopsis sp. | reverse complement strand
CTCCTGGAGTGAACCGCGGTGTGGGCGTGGGGAAACCGTGCGGGAAGAGCGGGTATGGGCCCGCCGAGCGGGCGGTGGCGGAGTCCGTGCGCCCGTGCGTCCCCCGGGTGACCTCTCGGTGGACGTGAACGCCGCGCCATCGTTGCCTAGCGACAAGGAGTCCTGCGGTGACCCTCACGGAATGGGCCGAGATGGTCCGAGGAGAACTGGCGCTGACCGGCACGGAGCCGCTCCGGAAAGAGGACGTCGACCTGATCCTGGATCTGGCCAGGGACGCGGCGCATTCGGTGGCCCGCCCCGCGGCCCCCTTGACCACCTATCTCCTGGGCATCGCGGTGGGGAAGGGGGCGGACCCCTCTGAAGCGGCCGAACTTCTGAGCAGGCTCGCCCTGGCCCAGAGGGACGAGAGCGGAATCTGAGGACGCGCCCACGTCAAGGAATTCACATGAGTTCCCGAAGAAACCGGCATGTGGAATATGTGTGACGTGTTCGTTATATGCCAGTGCGATTCTTTGCCGATACCGCGAGGGTCTCGGCAACGCCGACACGACAGCGGGGAAACCGAGCCTCCCCGTGCCGAACCACCGGCGGACCCGCCCCCACACACTCACCGACAGGGAGATCCTCCATGGATCAACTTCTCGAAATGGCGGACATCGTCAGCGGCATCATCTGGGGGCCTTTCGTCCTCATCCCGCTGTTGTTCGGTGTCGGCGTCTTCCTCACGATCCGCCTGCGCCTGCTCCAACTCGTCCGCCTGCCCCACGCGCTGTGGCTCGCGTTCGTCCGCCGCAAGGAGGACGCCTCCGTCCAGGGCGACATCTCGCACTACCAGGCACTGAGCACGGCCCTGGCCGCCACCGTCGGCGTGGGCAACATCGCCGGCGCGGCCCTGGCGATCGGCATCGGAGGCCCTGGCGCGCTGTTCTGGATGTGGGTCATCGCCCTCTTCGGGATGGCCACCAAGTACAGCGAGGCCCTCCTGGGTGTGAAGTTCCGCTGCACCGACGCCAAGGGCGAGCAGAGCGGCGGCCCCATGTACTACCTCAAGCACGGCATCAAGGGCGGTCTGGGCACCACCCTGGGTGTGGCCTTCGCGGTCTTCGGCGCCATCGCCGCCTTCGGTATCGGCAACGGGACCCAGGCCAACACGGTCTCCCAGCAGATCACCAGCATCACGCCGCTGGAGCCGTGGATGGTGGGTCTGGCCCTGATGCTCGTCGCAGGCGCCGTCATCCTCGGCGGGATCAAGAGCATCGGCCGCGTCGCCTCCGGCCTGGTGCCGCTCATGATCATCGGCTACGTCGGCATCTCCCTCGTCATCCTCGCGGCCAACTGGGCGTCGCTCCTGCCCGCCTTCCAGCTCGTCTTCACCGACGCCTTCACCGGCACCTCCGCGGCGGGCGGCTTCGCCGGCGCGGGCGTCCTGCTCGCCATCCAGATGGGCTTTGCCCGCGGCATCTTCTCCAACGAGTCCGGACTGGGCACCGGCGGTATCGCCGCTGCGGCGGCCAAGACGAAGCAGCCGGTCCGCCAGGCCATGGTGTCGATGACCCAGACCTTCATCGACACCATCATCGTGGTCACCATGACCTGCATGGTCATCATCACCACCGGTGTCTGGCAGGCGGAGGACAACGAGGACGGGTCGCTGCTGACCAGCCAGGCGATGAGCGAGGGACTGTCGGCGATCAGCCCCGCGTTGGCCCCGGTCGGTACCTACGTCGTGGCCCTGTCCGTGGCGGTGTTCGCCTTCACCACCCTGCTCGGCTGGGCCTACTACGGGGAGCGCTGCGTGGAGTTCCTGGGCGGCCGCCGCCTGGTCACGCCCTACCGGCTGGTGTTCATCGTCGTCATCTTCATCGGCTCGGTGGCCAGTCTGGACTCGGTGTGGCTGTTCAGCGACATCGCCAACGGACTGATGGCCCTGCCCAACCTCCTGGGGCTCCTGCTGCTGTCCCCGGTGGTGGTGGCCGAGACCAAGAAGTTCTTCGGTCACGCGGACTGGAGGGACCCGGACGCGCTCATGGAGGATGTGCGGGTGTAGTCCCGCCCACTGGGTGGGGAAGGGGGACCGGTTCGACCGAACCGGTCCCCCTTCCCCCGTCCTTAGCAGAAGAGAGCCCCATGAGGGGCAAAGGGCAGGGTCCGTCGGAGGTGGGCGCTGGTGGCGCGGCCCGCGCCTACCACCATCCGTGGAAGTGGTGGACCGGGCCCTGGCCGCCGCCCGCGTCGATGCCGTCGGCACGCCGGATGGCCTCGGTCAGGTAGTCCTTGGCGTCCGCGACGGCCGTGGCCACGTCCGGGCGCTGAGGCAGCAGGGCCGCGATCGCCGAGGACAGGGTGCATCCGGTGCCGTGGGTGTTGGGGGTGCGCACCCGTGGGGCGCTGAACTCGACCGGATCGGCGTTCTGAGAGACCAGGACGTCGATGCTCTCCTCGCCGTCCAGGTGGCCGCCCTTGAGCAGGACGTGCCGGGGGCCCAACTCCAACAGGCGCACGGCCTGGGCGCGCATCTCCTCCAGACTGGTGGCCTCGGGCTCCTCCAGGAGGTCGGCGGCCTCGGGCAGGTTCGGGGTGACCAGGTCTGCGCGCGGCAGGAGCTTGCCGCGCAGTGCCTCGACGGCGGAGGAGGCCAGCAGACGGTCGCCGCTCTTGGCCACCATCACCGGATCGACCACCACGTTCGGCAGGCGGTGGCGGTCGATCGCCTCGGTCACCGCCGCGGTGACCTCCGGGGTGCCGAGCATGCCGATCTTGACCGCGTGGACGGTGGCGTCGGTGAAGAGGGTGTCCATCTGGTGGGTGACGAACTCCGCCGGGACCGTGTGGACCCCGGTGACGCCGCGTGTGGACTGGGCCGTCAGGGCGGTGACCACGGTCATCCCGAAGGTCTTGTGTGCGGAGAAGGCCTTGAGGTCGGCCTGGATCCCCGCGCCTCCGCTGGGATCGCTGCCCGCGATGGACACGATGTTGTACGCGCTCACTGGCGTCCCTTCGCTAGCACTAACTAGAGCAGGTTCGACGGGTGTGCTCTCAGCCGGGAACGGTGTCCGGCACCCCGCGCCGCGGGACCGCGGTGGCGGCCCCGCCTCCTAGGCGATTGTGGTCCTCGTCGACGAGGGTACCTCGCAGGTCGGGCCCACCCGCGAAGCGGATGGGCCCTGGGAAGGACGGGTGGCTCGGGAGGGGCCGGCGTCCGGGGGAGGGGCCGCCCGCACCTTCCGTGACACCCTCGGGTCTCACACGTGCGTGGGCACCTGGGGGCGTTCGGTCTCCTCCAGCCGGGCCTTCTTGCGGTGCTCCCACACC
>CALGOD010000749.1 GCA_937957845.1 uncultured Nocardiopsis sp. | reverse complement strand
GTAGACAAAGGGTCGGACAGGGCCGTGGCGTTTCCCGGGCCCCGCCGGCCTCTTCCGACGGTGGAGGATCGGGTCAGGGTGCGACCATTGGCTCTCCATGGTGCGCAGACCACCAGGTGCTTCCCCATCAGCATGGATGAGTGGATTCCCATAGCCTACGGATGTCGCACCCACAGCCCATGGAATGCCAGAAACATCCGCGCCGGTCGGTGATGGTGACTACCGTGCGTGTCCCCGCTGAGTCCTGCATACCTTTTTCTCCCTCCATGGAGGCCCCCTCTGCGTACCCCCTGACTCTCGCGGCGGCCCTGGCCCTGTTCCTGACCGTTGCCTGCTCCTCAGAGGAGGAGCGCACTGCCGCCGACCCTGAGGTCGAGGAAGGCGCGGTAGAGGACACCGGCGGCTTTTTTCTATGAGGCGGGGAGGTGCCGGGCATCCTCACACCGGTCCCATGGAGCGTGAGGACACCCCGCGGGAAAAAGGGCGTGGTTGTTCCCCTGGCCAGGAGTGGCCGCCACCGTCGGGTGTGGGCCGTCGCGGTTCAGCCTTCGGTGTCCTGCCCAGGGGCCGTCGTGGTCAGGCCCAGAGAGTCCAGGTCAAGGTATTGCGCGCGGCGTGCGAGCAGGTACAGGTGCCCGGCTCTGCGGTCCTGTTCCTTGACCAGGGCGAACCCTTGAGTTTTGTAGTACTCGACCAGGGCGGGGAAGAAGCACCCCCGCCGTACCCACTGACGTCCCTGCCTCGCGGCTTGGTCGACCGCCCACAAAGCGATCAGGGTGCCGGGCTTGTGCTCGCGGTAGGCGGGGTCGGTCACGGTCGTGAACAGGTACAGGGCAGGCTCTTCAGCCTCCTGAAGCGTCCAGTCCTTGGGCGGTGCCTGAGCCGTCACCGTGGTGCATCCGACGATGCGCTCACCGGCGGTGAGAACCCACATGAAACCGCTACCGGCCTGCCCGGCGAGGTCGTCGACGTTCTCACGCCAGGACTCCAGTCCTTGTTGTTCCATCCAGTCGCAGCGCGCGGTGATCATCACCGCGACGGCGGGGGTGTCGGCCTCAGTGGCGGGACGCATGGCGAACATGGGTGCAGCCCTTTCAGCGCAGGAGAGCGGTGGCGGACAGGTGCAGATTCAGCACTTCCAAGATCTTCGCGTCGCGCTCTTCGAGATAACGCCCAGGAACCAGACGGTCGACGCCGGTACGCAACCCGTCGGGGTCCACCAGGCCCTCCTCGAACAGGGGCGAACCCTCGGCCAACATGCCAGCGAACAGCTTCGGCGCGTGGGTGGTCAGGGCTTCCTCGATGACCTCCGCGAAGGACTCCCGCTCCACCGGGTGCACGACATCCTCGCCCATGCCGAGTGCTGCCATGCGGCGCCGCTGGAGCTGTTTCAGTTCCCGCCAGGCGAACGGGAGCTGCTCCCCGAGCGCGATCATGTCCGGGTCCGCGAACGGGTGCACCGGCCATAGCCCGTGCCTCAGCAGTACAGGGGCGGTCGTCTCCAACGTCAGCAACGTCATGGAGTTGATGCGTGCTGGGGGTGCGATGCCGTCGTCGGCGAACTCCAGCAGGTTCGGGACGCAAGGGCCGACCCACGGCAGGAGGTGCGCATCGGTGATCTCACCGAGCCCCTTGTGGGGTTCCTCCTCCTGGGTGAGGGCGACCATCTCGTCTCCTCCAAGCCCGGTCACCACCGTGCGGGCTCCGCTGGAGGCGATCGCCTGGGCCATCTCCACAAAGGGCCGGTGCAGGGGCTCCTCGGTGGGATCGACCACGAGCCCGTTGACCCAGGGGCAGTCGGGTGAGAGCGGGAGGTGGCGCATGGCGTCGATGACGATGTCGGTGTCGGTGAACGCCACCCGGGAGCGCATTTCAGCGCGACGCCGGATCTGCTGCTCGCGACCTGGGCCACCGATCAACAGGGTGGCCGTGGCAAAGCGGTGGGGATACCGTTCGGCCGCGCGGGTGGCCACGGTGCCCGAGTCGAATCCGCCAGTCAGATGGAACAGGGTGGTGTCGTGCACCCAGGGGCGGCGGTCCATCGCAATGTCCATGGTCGCGATGAACGCTTCCAGGACGTCCGCGCCCGGGACCAGCTCCCGGGGCACGCGGTGCAGGGCAGGCTCGGGATAGGTGATCCATAGGGACCCGCCGAAGTGGGCGACTGCGCGTTCGGTGAGCCGGTGCACACCCCGATACAGGGTCTCCGACGAATATCGGGGACGGTAGATCAGCAGCCGGGCGACCTCCTTGGGGTTCAGCCCGGTCGCGTGGTCGCGCAGGTCGGCCATGTCCCAGGAACCGAACAGGGCCGTGTCGTCGGCGGCCAGGTATAGGGGTGTGGTGCGGGCCGAACCGGCAGTGACACGCACCGGCAGACCGGGCTCGGTCTCCACCAGAACAAAGTCGGTCGGCCAGCCTGAGACGGCGTCGCGGGCCTGGTCGTACTCGGCGGGGGTGAGGTCGCGAACACCGGGGTCGCAGGCCGGGCGGTCAGCGACACGCTCACGGACCACGAGCAGGGTCCGGTGTCCGTCGGTCGCGGCCAGATGCTCCACCATCGGGTGGTCGAAGGGCTCGATTCGGCTGCGGGTGTCCAGGGTGCTGTAGCACGCCCCAGACCAGTACCAAGTCGGATTCTCGCTGTAAGGGGTCAACTGCAATCGCAACATGGGGGCTACTCCGGGGCGTGCGTCGGTTCAGCGGATCAGGTGGCTAGCGGGCGGTCGTGTCGTAGGTGTGGGCGGCGTCGCCCGACCCTGAGGACTTCTTGTACTCGTGGCTCTGGGCGGGGCTTTGCACGACCTTGCGAGCGGTCGCAACGAACAGGCCGCTCACATGTTCGCTCGCGGGCGGCGGGAGGAAATCGGTCAACGTGTCTCTCCTTCTGGTTGTGGTGTGGTGGTCCGGGATGATGGCGACACTCAAGGCCGCATCTCAGCCTTGTAGCGGCGGATAGCGGTGGCGATTTCGCCCAGTCCTGACTCCTCCACCCGTCTTTGGGCGTCCTGGCGTCGGCGCTGGGCGCGGTCGGCTTCCTGCTGAGCGGCGGTCAGCTCCAGGATCGCCAGCCCGGTTTGGGCGTTCGCGGTTTCCTGGCGTCACCGGCCCATCTCTCGGTCGGACACCGCCTCGGCGCGGTCCATGTACCGGGGGACCAGGGGAGTCCCGTCGTTCGCGGTCGCGATCACTCTGGGCCCTCACACGACCAGAGTCTTCTGCGCTTTGTGGATCTGCTCGCGTAGCTCCTCCACACTGTCCGCGTGCACCACGGTTACGCCGGGGTATCGGGCCCACAGTCGGGGGTTCGGC
>CALGOD010000748.1 GCA_937957845.1 uncultured Nocardiopsis sp. | reverse complement strand
GGTCATGGCAGGACGTGGCGGCCTCGATCTGGTCGGCGATGACCTGCGGGGCGACCGGGACGAAGCGATGGGACCAGTCCTTCTTCGGATCGAAGGAGACGATGCAGGTGATCGTTCCCATGCCGTAGACGCCCAGCTCCTGGAAGGCCTTGAGGTCGGCCTGGATGCCTGCGCCGCCGGTGGCCTCCGACCCTGCGATCACGTACGCGCGGTTGGTCATCGGACACCAACCTTCCTTCCCTCGATGTGCTGTTGCCGGGCCCCGCGGACCCCATTCACAATAACGGGCGGTCGGGGCATTTCGGCAGGACGGTACGGCGCCCGGTCACAGGTCGGCCATCAGATCGTCGGTGACGACGTAACCGTTGTCGTACGCGCCGTCCACGGTGTTCTCCCCCACGACCGCCTCTCCGGCGAAGAACAACGTCCGTCGCACGGGAGAGGCCAGGGCCGCCGGGGCGTCATGGGCGCCGGGCGGAACGTACAGGTAGGCGCCCCGGCTGAACTCGTCGGCCGACCAGTCGTGCGTGGTGCGACGCACCGGGGCGGGGACCTTCTCCCCGACCGCCTCGCCCAGGACTTCCAGACCCCTGCCGAACCGCTCGTCGTGGGGCAGGGCCAGGAACTCGCGGGCCCGGTCGCCGGCCGCCCACACCACCACGATCTCGGGATCATGTGACACGCACCAGAACACGGGTCCCTCCTCCTCCCCGCCCAGGGTGTCACGATCCTCGGGGAAGACCGGACGGTCGAACTCGTAGTGGAGTTTGAGCACGTCGGTGGCGCGCAGCGCGCCGAGCGCCTCCCGGTGGTCGACGGGCAGCACCGGGTCGAAGGACACGGCGCCGCCGCGCAGCACCCCGATGGGCAGGGCGACCACGCACCGGCGGGCCCGGACCCGCCGGTCCCCACCTCGGCCGGACACCGTCAGTTCGACCTCCGGGGTGGAGGACCCCACCAGTCGGATCCGCCGTACCGGACTGTCCAGTTCGATGTGCGGTCCGTCCGCCAGCGGGCCCAACAGCTGGTCGTAGCCGCCCACCACGCGGAAGTCCTGACGGGGAGAGGACCACCAGCCGAAGTCCCCGTTGCGGTACATCCACGTGGCGCTCCACCGCTCCGCCGGCTCGTTGTCCACCGCCACCGGAGGCCAGTCCTCCTCCGGCACACCGAGCCTGCGCAGGTAGGAGGCGACGCTCTCGTCGTCCTCGGGAGGCGAGGACAGGGCGATCGGGGCGGTGCCCTCCTCTTCCGAACGCACACGGACGGTCCGCGCCCGGACCTCCTCCACCAGCTCCCAGGTGGACACGTCGGCGCCGTGGAGGAGACCGGCCCCCAGTTCCACGGGCACCGAGGAGAAGGA
>CALGOD010000747.1 GCA_937957845.1 uncultured Nocardiopsis sp. | reverse complement strand
GAACAGGTACACGAACAGCACGAGGAAGAGCACGGGGGTCATCACGCCGTTGACCAACGCGCCGGGGTTGCGGGCGGACTTGGCCAGGCCGCGCCGGGCCAGGAGGAGACTGTGCCGTACCAGGGGCGCGGGGCGACGGGTGTCGCCCTCGGGGGCGGTGTCCCGCGGTGCGGTGCCGGTGTTCATCCGTCGGACTCCTTCTTCTCTCGGGAGGTTCCGGTCAGGGCGAAGAAGACCTCGTCCAGGCCGGGCAGGTGCAGGGAGAACTCCGTGACCGCGACACCGCGCTCCCGGAAGCCGACGGCCATGTCGAGGACCGCGCCGTCACCGTCCACCGGTACCGAGAGGCTGGTCCCGCCGATCCGGTCCGGCTCACGGCCCGCGACGGTGGCCATCACCGCAGCGGCCTCGTCCATGTGTTCGGGGTCGGTGGGCCGCACGGAGACGGCCTGACCGCCGACGACGCGTTTGAGTTCGGAGGGGGTGCCCGAGGCGATCACCCTGCCCTGGTCGATCACGCAGATGTCGTCGGCGAGCGCGTCGGCCTCCTCCAGGTACTGGGTGGTGAGCAGGACGGTCGTGCCCTCGGCGGTCAGTTCGCGGACCATCCGCCACAGATCCTCGCGTCTGCCCGGGTCCAGGCCCACGGAGGGCTCGTCCAAGAACACCACGCGCGGACGTCCCACCAGGCTCGCGGCGAGGTCCAGGCGGCGGCGCATCCCACCGGAGTAGGTGGAGACCGGCTTGGTGGCGGCCTCGGTCAGCCCGAACCGGTCCAGCAACTCCTGCGCACGTCCGACGGCCTCGGCCCGACGCAGGTCCAGGAGTCGGCCGAGGAGGACGAGGTTGCCCAGTCCGCTCAGCTCCTCGTCGACGGTGGTGTGCTGACCGGCCAGGCCGATCAGCCGCCGTACCCGGGGCGCCTCGCGCACCACGTCGAAGCCGCCGACCGTGGCGGTGCCCTCGTCGGGTCGGGCGAGCGTCGCCAGGACACGGATGGCCGTGGTCTTCCCGGCGCCGTTGGGGCCCAGGACACCGAGCACCGAACCGGGCCGCGCGGCGAGGTCCACTCCCGCGAGGGCCTCGGTCCCCCCGAAGCGTTTGACCAGCCCTCGGGCGAGGAAGGCGTACTCGCTCATGGTCTGTGAGCCCTCATTTCAAATGTTCTCAACATCTGGATGTTGAAAGTATCTGAGTGGCGGGGATATCTCAACGTAGGATTGGACGGACACTGAGGCGAAGGAGGACGATGGCCCGGCTCACGAGAGCGGAACAGCAGGCCCGTAACCGGGCGCGTGTGCTGTCCGCGGCCAGGGAGGAGTTCGCCGAGCACGGCTTCCGTGACGCCAAGGTCGATCGCATCGCCGAGCGCGTCGACCTCACCCGGGGCGCCGTCTACTCCAACTTCCCCGGCAAGCGCGCCCTGTACTTCTCGGTCCTGGCCGAGGGCGCCGAGCGCGTCGCCCAGAACGTGCGCTCCGAACCCGGGTACACCTCTCGCGCCGTGCTGGGCGCGCTCGCCCGAGCCTGGGTCTCCCGGTTCCCCGTCACGGGTCAACCCTCGCCGACCGGCTCCGGACTCACCCCCGAGATCCTCGCCGAGGCCGCGAACCGGCACGCGCTCGCCCAACTCATGCGGTTGAACGCGATCCTGCTCGGCGACGCGTTGGAGGCGCTGGAGCCCCCGTCCGAGCCGGGCGGACGCCGGGTGCGCGTGGCCGAGAGCGTGCTCACCACCCTGCACGGGGCCAGGCAGGTGCTCGGGATCGCGCCCGGCTTCGTGGACCCCTTCACGGTGGTCCGCGCCTGTGAGCGCCTGGCGGACCTGGACCTGGGCGACACCTGGCCGCCGCCCCGCCTCGCGTACGTACCTTCGGCCGAACAGGTCGACGAGGAGTGGTCGCCGCCGGAGGCCTTCGACGCGGTCCGCCGACGAACCGTGTCCCTGACGGGGGACGGGGTCGTGGCCGTGGTGGGAGTGGGTCGCCTGGAGGTGGTGGAGGAGGCCCTGCGCTCCGCTCCGGAGGGGGTGGACGTGACCGCCGTGGTGGTCACCGAAAACCCGGCCGAACGGATTCCTCTGGCTCGACTGGTCGTGGCCGACCTGTGCGGCTGCCTGCGCCAGGCGTTCCCCGAGAGCGCGTGGCCGCGCCTGCGCGTGGTGTTCGACGAGTCCGGTCGGATCGCCGCCGCCGCGGGCGTGACCACGGTCGGCGACGCCACGGAGACCGCCGTCCGTGTCAAGGGCGGGCGGATCACGGCCCGCTCCGACGCCCACGGCGCCGGCCACGCCGTCGCCTCCTTCGACCCGGTCACGGCCCATGGGTAGGCGGATCGGCGGGCGACCGCACGAGCGGGTCACGCCGTCGGCGGTCCGGCGCCCTCGGCCCTGGCCCGGGCGGCGGCCGGGTCGAGCCCCGCCCTCGTCCAGGCGGCGACCTCACCGCGGGGCACACCCGCGTCCCACCACCTGCACATGAGGTCCAGGGCCTCATGGCAGTCCCGAGCCAGCGTGCTCCCCTCGCGTGCGGAGAACCCCATCGCCCGGTACACCTTCGCCTGCGCGGGGTCCACCCCCGAGTGGGCCCAGGGCGCCGCCTCGCCCTCACGCCAACCGGCGTCGAGGTAGGCGCGGGCCGTGGCCGCGGGGACCCCGGTCGACAGCAGGGCGTCCATGGACGCGGTCTGCTCGTCGCTCAGGTCGAGACCGCGGTCCCGCCTTACGGGCAGCAGTGCGCGCCACAGGCGTCGCGGACGGGGCTGCTCGCCGGCCAGGTGCCGCTCGACGGCCTCCGCGCGGGAGTAGCCGAATTCGTGCCAGCGCACGGCGTCCCGCGGTGTCATCCCGGCCCTCAGCAGAGGACGTAGTGTCCGGGGTGTCACTCCCGCGGTCCGCCACACCTGCGCCGGCCTGGGCCGGTACACGCCGGCCTCGCGCCAGCGCACCGCGTCCTCCAGTGTGAACCCCGCCTTGATCCAGCGACGCGCGTCGGGGGCGGTGAAGCCGCGCTCCGTCCACACGTGCGGCTGCTCGGGCTCGTCGTCGAACGCGACGGTCATGGTCTCCTCCGTTCCCGGGACACGCACCATGTCCCCGGCTGCTCGCTTCCGGAAGGCGCAAGCCCTGCGGCTTCGCGCACGTCTTCGCTGGTCCGAGAGGTCGAACCCTCGGCTTGTCAACTTATGTTGACAGGCCGAAGAAGTCAATCATGGTTGACCGATGCGCGACGGCGCTGCTTTGCCA
>CALGOD010000746.1 GCA_937957845.1 uncultured Nocardiopsis sp. | reverse complement strand
TTCACCAGGAATGGCTTCCATCGAGTTCGGCATGCCCGGGGTCGCACCGACCTCCGTGGCGCCGTCCCCTCACGAGAGAGAAGCCCCATGTTGAAACCAGACCGCATGGCACATCGCCGAGGTCTGGCGGTCATGGCGACCGCCGGAAGCCTCCTCCTCGTCACCTCCGGATGCGCCTTCCTCAGTGGTGAGGGCGGGGGCGGCGGCGGGGGCGACGCCTCCGACGTCGACTGCACCCCCTACGAGCAGTGGAGTGACGTCGAGGGCACCGTCGCCATCTACTCGTCCATCCGCGACGAGGAGGCCGAGCGCATGGACCGCTCCTGGGCCGACTTCGAGGCGTGCACGGGCATCGACATCAAGCACGAGGGCAGCGGCGAGTTCGAGGCACAGCTGCCCATCCGCCTGGAGGGCGGCAACGCTCCCGACCTGGCGTTGATCCCGCAGCCCGGCCTGCTGGAGCGGGTCGTGGAGGACGGCTACGCGCTGCCGGTGGCCGACGGCGTCCGCGCCAACGTCGAAAAGGGCTGGGGCGAGGACTGGCAGGGCTACGCCACCTTCGACGGAGAACTGTACGGCTCCCCCTACGGCGCCAACATGAAGTCGATGGTGTGGTACTCACCGACCTTCTTCTCCGACAACGGCCACGAGGTCCCCGAGACCTGGGACGACATGGTGGCCCTCAGCGACGAGATCGCCGACTCCGGCACCAAGCCGTGGTGTGTGGGCTTCGAGTCCGGCGACGCCACCGGCTGGCCGGGTACGGACTGGATCGAGAACGCGCTGCTGCGCACCTCGGGCACCGAGGCCTACGAGCAGTGGATCTCCCATGACATCCCCTTCGACGACCCCCAGGTCGCCGACGCCTTCGACCTGGCCGACGGCATCATCCGCAACCCCGACTACGTCAACGGCACGTTCGGTGGCGTGGACAGCATCGCCGTCACCTCCTTCCAGGAGGCCGGCCTGCCCCTGCTGGACGGCGGCTGCGCGATGTACCTGATGGGCTCGTTCTACTCGGCCCAGTTCGAGGAGGACGTCGTGGTGGCCGAGGACGGCGACGTCTACGGTTTCGTCCTGCCCCCGCTGGAGGCCGGGGCCGAGGTCCCGGTCATGGGCGGTGGCGAGTTCGCCGTCCCGTTCGCCGACCGCCCCGAGGTCGCGGCGGTGCACGAGTACCTGTCCACCCCCGAGTACGCCGACAGTCGCGCCTCCGAGGGCGCCTGGGTCTCGGCCAACCGGAACATGGACACGTCCGTGATCGAGGATCCCGCCTCCCAGTTCGCGGCGGAGGTCCTGCTCGCCCCCGACACCGTCTTCCACTTCGACGCCAGTGACGCGATGCCCTCCTCCGTGGGGACCAACGTCTTCTGGAACGGCATGGTCGACTGGGTCACCGGAAGCTCCACCGAGGACGTCCTGGAGAGCATCGAGTCGGCCTGGCCCTGATCCGACTCCCCCTCCTCCCTTCCCTCGCGGGGCCCGGCCTGCTCCGGGCCGGGCCCCGCCACCCCTGCGGACCGACAAGGGGTCTTCATGGAGTACTCGTTCCTGTACGAGCTTCCCAAGATCGTGTGGATGCTCATCGGGATCGCCGCCTTTCTGGGCGTCATCGGCCTGATGCTCGTGGTGATCGACCTACCGCGCACCCGCCGTGCCCGATGGCAGGCGTTCCTCTTCCACGCACAGGCCCTGCTCCTCCTCGTCGGAGGCATCGTCTATCCGGTGCTGCGCACCACCATGCTGTCCTTCCACGACCGTTCGGGCGAGGAGTTCGTGGGGCTGGCGAACTACCTGTGGATGTTCCAGCGGCCCGAGATCCTGTTGGTGCTGCGCAACACCCTGCTGTGGGTGGTGTTCGCCCCCACGTTGGCCACCGCCATCGGGCTCCTCTACGCCGTCCTCATCGACCGGTCCCGGTTCGAGGCGGTCGCCAAGTCGCTGGTGTTCATGCCGATGGCGATCTCGTTCGTCGGCGCCGGCATCATCTGGCGCTTCGTCTTCGCCTACCGTCCCGCCGACCAGGAGCAGTACGGGCTGTTCAACCAGATCGTGGTCTGGTTCGGCGGAGAGCCCCGGCTGTGGCTGCTCGAACAGCCCCTCAACACCCTCCTGCTGATCCTGGTGCTGATCTGGGTCCAGGCCGGTTTCGCGATGGTCGTGCTGTCGGCGGCGATCAAGGCGATCCCCGCCGAGACGATCGAGGCCGCCCGTATCGACGGCGCGGGCGCCTGGCAGCTGTTCGCACGGATCACCCTGCCCTCCGTGTGGCCGACCCTGCTGGTGGTGCTCATCACCATCACGGTGCAGACCCTGAAGGTCTTCGACATCGTCCGCACCATGACCGGCGGCAACTACGGAACCAGTGTGATCGCCAACGAGATGTACAGCCAGGCCTTCCAACAGGGTCAGATCGGCCAGGGGTCGGCCTTGGCGGTGTTCCTGTTCGTCCTGGTCATTCCCCTGGTCGTGGTGCAGATCCGCCGCAACCGCAAGGCAAGGGAGCTGGTATGACGACCACTCCGACGGCCCCCGTCGTCGCCGAGGCCCCCGGCGGGACCTCCCGCCGACCACGGACAGGGACCGCCGCCGGGCGGGTGCGCCGCAGGCTGAGCGGTTCCGCGGCCGGTCTCGCGGCCCTGGTGATCGCCGTGCTGTGGACGGTGCCGACGGCGGGACTGTTCGTCTCCTCGTTCCGACCCGCCGACCAGATCCGCACCACCGGGTGGTGGACGTTCTTCGCCTCTCCCGAGGTGACTCTGGACAACTACCGGGACGTGCTGTTCGGCAGTGCCAGTGACGGACGTCTGGCCAGCCACTTCGTCAACTCCCTCGTGATCACGCTGCCCTCCACGGTGTTCGTTCTGGGGGTGGCCGCCCTGGCCGCCTACGCCCTGGCCTGGATCGACTTCCGCGGCCGGGACTGGCTCTTCCTGGGGATCTTCGCCCTGCAGATCGTCCCGCTACAGATGTCGCTGGTACCGCTGCTGCGGTTCTTCTCCCAGGGTGTGGTGATCGGCGGGACGCAGATCCTGCCCGCGTGGGAGCTGACGGGCGCCATGGCCTTCACCAACGTATGGGTGGCGCACACGATCTTCGGGTTGCCGCTGGGCGTCTTCCTCCTGCACAACTTCGTCTCACAGCTACCGAGATCGCTGTTCGAGGCGGCTCGGGTGGACGGCGCCGGCCACGGGAGGATCTTCTCGCGGATCGTGCTGCCGCTGATCGCCCCCGCACTGGTGTCACTGGGCATCTTCCAGTTCCTGTGGGTGTGGAACGACCTGCTGGTGGCGCTGATCTTCACCGGAGGCGACACCGCCACCGCGCCCCTGACCGTCCGTCTCGCCGAGTTGGCCGGTACGCGCGGCGAGGCCTGGCACCGGCTCACCGCGGGAGCCTTCGTCTCGATGGTGGTACCGCTGGCGGTGTTCTTCCTGCTGCAGCGTTACTTCGTACGCGGTCTGCTGGCGGGAAGCGTCAAGGGCTGAGACGCCTCGCCCCCGGGTACCGCGGTGAGCGGTACCCGGGCCGCCGAGGGTCGGTCAACCGCCGCGCAGAGCGGTACGCGCCGCCTCCATGGTCGTGGTCCGGTAGGCGGCGCCGAACAGACACACGTGCACCAACAACGGGTGCAGCTGGTGCAGGGCCACTCGCGAGCGCCAACCGGAGGCCAGCGGCGCCACCTCGTTGTAGGCGTCGCGGACCCGCTCCAGGTGGGGTAGGCCGAACAGGGCGAGCATGGCCAGGTCGGCCTCCCTGTGCCCGCCGTGCGCGGCCGGGTCGACGAGCACCGCGTCCCGCCCTCTCCAAAGCACGTTGCCGTTCCACAGGTCACCGTGGACGCGTGCGGGCGGCTCGGGCTCCCCGGCCAGCTCCGGCACGGCGTCGACCACCTTCTCCACCACACGGGAGTCGGAGGGGGTGAGTGCGCCCCGATCCACGGCCCGGCGCAGGTAGGGGCGCAACCGCTGTTCCGCGTAGAAGCGTGGCCACTCGGGTGAGGGCGTGTTGTCCATGGGCAGCGGACCGATGTATCCGGGCCAGTCGGCGCCGAAGTGCTCGGCCCCGGTCAGGTGCAGGGCCGCCAGCCGACGACCGAGGTGCTCGGCCGCCGCGACCGTGGGTTCGCGTTCCTCCACCCAGGGCAGGACCAGGATGCGTTCGTCCCAGGCCAGGACGTCGATGGCGGGGGAGCCGAAAGCGCGTCCCAGCCACTCCAGCCCTCGCGCCTCGGAGGTGAGCACACCGCTGGACGGGGCCTGTCGGGGCAAGGCCTTGACGAACAGGCGGGTGCCGTCGTCGAGTTCGGCGTAGGAGATCTCCCAGTCATGGCTGCTCCCGGCGCGTGCGGCACGTCGGACCTCGCGACCGAGGAGGACGCTCAGCCGTTCGGCCATGGTGCCGTTGACCGGATCCCGCCGGCGGTCCTCCCGGGGACCGCCGCCGTCGTCGCCACCGAAGGCCCGCACGATCGGTTCCCCCTCCACCCGGTGCTACCGCCTCAATCGGGCGGCGAGTTCGCCGATGAGCCCCTTGGACGCGGCCTCCACCATGTTCAACACGGCGGTGAAGCCGTCGTCGCCACCGTAGTAGGGGTCGGGGACCTCCGGGTGGGAACCGGTGCCGGGCGCGAAGGAGCGGAACAGTCGGAGTCGGGACATGTCGAACCCGTACTCCTGGCCGTACTGGTCGACGACGCGTCGCAGGACGTCCATGTTGTCCAGGTCCATCGCCAGGAGGAGGTCCCGGGTGGCCAGGGCCTCATGGGTGAACTGTCGGGCGGTGTGGTGGGTGAGGTAACCGTGCACGCGCAGGGTGGAGGCCGCACGCGGGTCCATACCGCCTCCCACGTGCCAGTCGCCCGTGCCGAAACTGTCCACCTCCACCAGGTCGCTCAGGCCGGCCCGTTCGAGGTCGGAGACGAGGACCTTCTCGGCCATGGGAGAGCGACAGATGTTGCCCAGGCACACCATACTGATGCGGTAGGGACCAGCGGGGTCACGTGGTTCCGGCAAGCTCATGCCTCTTACCGTAACGAAAAACCTCGACCACCACCCACTTCTGCCTCCGCGCGTTCGTCCGGGCGGAGGGGAGGCACGGGCGGAGGCGGAAGGCCGTCACCCCTTGGGCAATCGCACCACGGTGACGAAGAAGTCGTCGATCTGCCGGATCACCTTGATGAACTGCTCGAAGTCCACCGGCTTGGGCACGTAGGCGTTGGCGTGCAGACGGTAACTGCGCAGCACGTCCTCCTCGGCCTCGGAGGTGGTCAGCACCACGACGGGGATGTGCGCGAGTTCGTCGTCGTTCTTGACCTCCTCCAGTACCTCGCGACCGTCCTTGCGGGGCAGATTGAGGTCGAGCAGGATCAGGTGGGGTCGGGGGGCGTCGGCGAACTCGCCCTCACGTCGTAGGAAACGGAGCGCCTCGACGCCGTCGGAGACCACGTGCAGGCGGTTGCCGAGCTTGTGTTCCTCGAACGCCTCCTTGGTCATCAGGACGTCACCGGGATCGTCCTCGACCAACAGCACCTCTATGGGATGCACCAACATGACCTCGCTCAAGCTTCCAAACCCCTGCTCAGGGCTCCGCCCCGTCACCGGGGGGAGCCGTACCGCCACCGGTACCGGGCGGGGTGGGACGTGCGCCGCCCGGTCTGTCCGCCGGTTCCGCGCCGTCCTCCCTGGGGTCGCCCGTACCCGTGGGCTGTCGTTCGGCCGTCGGAGCCGAATCCTCAGGGGTGGTCTCGGCGTCCTCGGTGCCCTCGATCTCGTTATCGCCGGAAGGGACCTCCCCGGTTCCCTCCTGGAGAACCGTTCCTTCCTCCTGCTCGGAGTCGATCGGCAAGGACCAGCATATGCGGGTTCCGGTCTGCCCGGACTTGCTTTCGGGTGAGGTTTCGGTCGCTTCAGGGGTTGTGGAGTCCGTGCCCAGCCAGATCCGTCCCCCGTGGAACTCGACGATCTTCTTGCACATCGCCAGGCCGATGCCGGTCCCCGTGTACTTGTCCCTGGTATGCAACCGCTGGAAGATCACGAAGACGCGTTCCGCGTACTGCGGTTCGATCCCGATTCCGTTGTCCTCACAGCAGAACACCCACTCGTCCTCACGCCGTTCGACACTGATGTGGACACGGGGGTCCTCGTCTCCGCGGAACTTCACGGCGTTGCCCACAAGGTTGAAGAACACCTGTGTGAGCAGGGTGCGGTCACCCTGAACGGTGGGCATCGGATCCCAGGTGACCTCCGCGCCCACCTCCTCCAGGCGTGTGGACAGACTGCTCATCGCGTCGTCCAAGGCCGCCTCCAGGGGGACCGGCGCGAAGTTCTTGGTGCGGCCGACCCGTGAGAAGGCCAACAGGTCGTTGATGAGGGTCTGCATGCGTTTGGCGCCCTCGACGGCGAAGTCGATGTAGGAGTCGGCACGCTCGTCGAGCTGTCCGTGGTAACGCCGTTGGAGCAGCTGGCAGAAGCTCGCGACCTTGCGCAGCGGCTCCTGGAGATCGTGGGAGGCGACGTAGGCGAACTGCTCCAACTCCAGATTGGACCGGCGCAGCTCCTCGGTCTGTTTCTCCAGGAGTGTGGACTGTTCCTGGAGCTTGCGCCGCGCGGAGGCGACCTCGTCCAGGTCCTGCACGATGCGTTCACGCATGGCGTCCACGTCCTGGCCGAGCCGGACGATCTCCGGCGGGCCGTGCAGGGAGATCCGGTGCGCGTAGTAGCCCTCCGACACCTGACGCATGTGCCCGGCGAGTTCTTCGAGGGGACGCAGCACCCACTGCTGGAGCATGACCCACAGGAACACCGACAGGAACACCACGACCAGGCCGACCAGCACCAGCAGGGCCACGACCTGCTGGGTGGCGAGGGCCAGGCCGTCACGTGCGTCGTTGATCTCGTCCTGCAGCTGCTGGCTGGTGGCGTCGCTGATCCTGCTGAGCTCCAGGAACAGGGCCCGCCCACGCCGCAGGTCCTCCTGGGAGACCTCCTGGCCGCTGCTGACCTGTTCCAGGGCGGGTTCGGCGAACTCCTCGGTCCACACCCGGCCCGCGGTGAGCATGTCCTCGACGTTGGTCGCCACCTCCGGGTGGTCCTCGGCGAGCTCCGACAGGGTGGCCCGCCCCTCGACCATGGACATCTGGCTCTCGACGTAGGGCTGGAGGAACTCACGGTCCCGGGTGAGGATGTAGCCACGCAGGGCGTGGTCCTGGGTGAGGTAGCCCGAGCGGGTCTGCTCGACGGCGTTCACCGCGGGGGTCAACGAGTCGACCTGCAGGGAGAGGGACTCTCGGGCGTTCAACGCGGCCAGGGTGATGACCGAGACCGCCACCACCAGGACGACCGCGACCACGGTGAGCAGGCTGGTGACACGCCGCCGCAGGCTCCACGTCCCCGGTGCGGGGTGTTCGCGTTCGCCGCCCGTGCCGTTGACGAAGTGCGTGCCCCCGACGGACGCGCCGCCACGCACGCCGGCGTCCGGGGACGGCCCGGTCTCCTCGGTCTCCATGGCCGTTCCCTCCTCCGTCGGTCTCACCCCGGTTCTCCATGGGTGATGAGCAGCATCGCCACGTCGTCCTGAAGCGGCCCGCCGTTGCTCCGCTCGGCCTCGTCCACCAGGCGTTTGGGCAGCTGGGGCAGGGACACTCCCTGGTCCAGCACGCCGGCGACCATACGGCGCAGACCCTCGACCTCCAGCCGTCGGGGCGGGCCCCCGTCATAGGCGTCCACGAGTCCGTCGGTATAGAAGAGCATGCTCTCCCCCCGGGGCAGCGTCACCTCGTCCGTGTCGCTCTGCTCGACCGGGAACACGCCGAGAGGGGGCTGTGGGGTGACCTGGGTCTGGACGACCGAACCGTCGCTGAGGATCAGGGGAGGCGGGTGCCCCAGCACGCGGAGCCTGACCCGTTCGTCGCCGGTGTCCAGGCTGGCCATGCACAATGTCGCGTACATCTCCTCCTGGGCTCGTTCACTGACCAGGAGGGCCTCGAGGTTGGGCAGGATCCGTTCCTCCTGGACACCGCCCATGATGAGGGCGCGCCAGGCGATGCGCAGGCTGACGCCGAGGGCCGCCTCGTCGGGGCCGTGCCCGCTGACGTCGCCGATCAGGACGTGGGTGGTGCCGTCCTTCTCCACGGCGTCGTAGAAGTCCCCGCCGACCAGGGCGCGTTTGCGCCCGGGACGGTAGTAGGCGCGGTGTTCCAGGGGGGAGCGTTGGAGGAGGACCTGGGGAAGCAGTCCACGTTCCAGGCGCATGTTCTCCCGGGCCCGCATGCGGGCCTCGTGGAGTTGGCGGGCGTTCTCGTCGGCACGGCGCCGTTCGAGGGCGTAACGCAGGCTGCGGCCCAGCAGGGAGCCGTCGACCTGCCCCTTCACCAGGTAGTCCTGGGCCCCCGCGGCGACGGCGGCCACGCCCTCGTGCTCGTCGTCGAATCCGGTGAAGACGACGACCGCCGCGGCGGGTGCGCTGTCCAGGACCTCGCGCAGCAGATCCAGCCCCCTGGCGTCGGGGAGGTTGAGGTCGAGCAGCACGCAGCCCCGGAACCTCTCGAGGTGCTCGCGCGCTTCGGCGAGGGTGGTGACCCAGGTGATCCGCGTGGTCAGGGGCGTCTCGTCCAGCAGCTCCTCGGCGAGGAAGGCGTCGCCGGGGTCGTCTTCGATCAGCAGGACGTCAACTGATTCGACGGCTGCCTCCACCCGTTCGTCCACAGCGGTGTCGTCTCCCAGGGAGGCTCTGGTGCCCGGGGAGTCGCCGTTGGCGGAAGCGGCCTGTACCGCTCTCCCGCCGGCCACCGTCACGGGATCGTGCCCTGTTCTCCTGGTATCCACTCATCGCCCTTGGTCTGCCGGTCCGTGGGGTACTCTGCCACGCCGCGCGCCCTGGGGACGCCCGGGGCTCATTCCGGCGGTTGGGACTGCACGACACCCAAACGATAATCGCCCCGGCGACCTGTTGACCAGCGACCGTGACGAGACACATCCAACGCCACGGGGAGGAACCACAGGGCCACCGTGCATGAGCGAGGCCCTGTTTCCTCTCGAAGACGGGCGCGGGGACGGGTTCCCCGCACCGGGAGCGGCACGAGGATCCACGCGCGCGAGAACACGCGCAGCGAGGAATCGCAAGCATTCCGAGACCTGAACGAAGCCTACC
>CALGOD010000745.1 GCA_937957845.1 uncultured Nocardiopsis sp. | reverse complement strand
AGAACGGCGATGTCGGCAAGAGTGTCGGGGGTGATCGTGGACAGCGGTGTTCCCTGCCCGGTCTCGCTCTCGTCCAAGCCGTCACGGACTGGGCACATGTCCCAACGGTGCATGCGTTCGGAGAAGGGTGTGGCCAGAGCATGGTGGTGGGGAAATCCCGTGCGCCACTTGCTGTGGGAGTGCCGCCCGTAGAGCCCGATGACCTCTGTTTTGAAGGAGACGAACGCGGCGAGGTGGGTGAGGCCGGTGTCGTTTCCCATAACGAGGTCACAGCGGGCGAACAGGGCGGAGAGTGTTTCCAGGTCGGCTCCAGCGACCGGCTCCACCCACATGGTGTCCGTTTTCCGGGCTCGATGCGCTGTCTCACCGTGACCGGACACGAGGTGGAGCCGCACTCGGTGGCCGGTCGCTTGACCGATGATCCGCGCGGCCGTGGTGAACCTTTCAGCCCCGTAGTCCTTGCGTCCCGGCCAACTTGTCGCGGTCACAGCAGCGATCGTCAGCGCTCCTATGTCGGAGACAACGGTGTCGGGGTGCGGTGATGGCAGGAACGGCGGACCACCAGGAAGGCGAAGTCCGACGTGTTCTTCGAACGCCAGGTAGTAGCGCGCGGGAAGGAAGGGGTAGACGTGTCGACCGTCGCTGCGGCAGTGGGCCTGCTCTGGTCGGCAGAGCAGAACATGGTCGTCGCCCGTCGGTCGGGCCAGCGCCACCCCCGGTTCATCGCCGATAACGAACCGGGGAGAGGGAGTTGGCGGACCAGCCTCCTTCCTCGTCGGATAAAGGCGGCCGTACCGGCCCAGCGTGGTGAGAGGGATACTCCGTCCGAACAGGGCGAGCGCGTCGGTGACCGCGGTGACCGTGCCGAAGGCGAGCAGGGAGTCCCCCAGCTTGCCGTCGAAGGCCACCACGACCTGCCCGCACCGTTCGAGGGCTCGTCGTAGGTGGGGGTCGGGATGCCCGTGAAGCGGTTCACCGACAGAAGTCGCCTCGCGGTCATAGCCGAGCGGAACGCTGATCACCTGTTCGGAGGTGTAAACGGTGCTTCCCCAGTGGCAGGTGGGCAAGGAGAGGTCCGCGATCATTGGACGCTTCCGATCCGGGCGAGGGAGACAAGGGGGAGCCCGAATTCCTCGATGACGGACCTGGCCTGGTAGCGGGTGTCCTCGGCCAAGCACACTGCGGCCACCGGATTCGCCCCGTGGCGCCGTAGAGCTTGGGCGAGGTTCACCAGGGTGACGCCGGTCGTCACCTCGTCGTCGATCAAGACGTAGCTGTGCTCGGGGGCAATCCCGTAGGCGAACACGTTCGGCCGGTTGGCGTGCCCTTCGACGAAGTGGACCGCTCCGGGAAGGGGCACGCGTACCTTCCACGCGAGTTTGTACGGGAGCCCGGAGGCCAGGCTGAGGGCCAGTGCGGGGACGATGCCGCCCGCATCCAGGCCAAGGATCGCGTCGACATCCGTCACTGCAGGAACCTCGTGGAGAAGGCGTTTCCACAGCGACCGTCCGGCGTTGGTGAGGTCGGCAGGCGGGACCACTGATCGGGTGCCGTCGAGATCATGCACCACCCGCTCGGGTCGGCTGTTGGGACCGGCGTCCAATCGAGTGACGACCTCGGCGCGAAAGTCGACATCCGGGGCGACCGCTTCCATGTTGCTTCCTTCTTTCTCATTGGTTGTCAGGCGACGCACTGTTGTCGGTGCCAGGCGAGCAACTGGTCCACGGCCGCTTCGATCGCTTCGAGCACTGCGGCCCGGTCTGTACCGTTCCGGTGGGCGGCGATGATCTCGGCCAGGTCCGGAAGGTCGAGGTGCCCCAGTCCGGGCAGCAGACTCTGGGCTTTGGACACGACGTCGTTGTTGCTGTTCACCCACACCGACTGCTCCCTGAGCAGGAGTCGACAGATCAGGAT
>CALGOD010000744.1 GCA_937957845.1 uncultured Nocardiopsis sp. | reverse complement strand
AGCTCGCTGGGCTCATAACCCAGAGGTCGCAGGTTCAAATCCTGTCCCCGCTACCAGACCCGGACCCGGGAGAAATCCCGGGTCCGTTGGTTTTCTCCGTCTTTTCCGGCACGGGCATGAAAGTGCTCACGGTACCTTCGTGGAGGACGGGAGCCGACGGAGGACCTGGTAGTATGGCTTCGGCCCGGTCGGGAAACCGGCGGGTGGAAGGGGAGGATCTCCACGGTTTTCCGGAAGGAAAGCCGATTTGCTCCTCAGGGAGTAAGCCCCTAAAATGGAGATACGACAACGCGGGGTGGAGCAGTTCGGTAGCTCGCTGGGCTCATAACCCAGAGGTCGCAGGTTCAAATCCTGTCCCCGCTACCAAGGAAACACCGGGCCCGATCGGGCCCGGTGTTTTTTCATGACGGTTTCGAGGTGCGCCGCCCGGTCTCCCGAGCGGCGCACCTTCTCAGCGGGTGCGGCCCTCCACCAGTTCCACCACGCGATCGGCCTGCCTGGCGACCTGGGGATCGTGGGTCACCACGACCACTGCGGCGTTGCGGATCCTGGCCTGCTCCAGCAGCTGCTCCATGATCATCGTGCTGCTGGCGGCGTCCAGCGCCCCCGTGGGCTCGTCGGCCAGGATCAGGGCGGGTTCACGGCTCAGCGCACGTGCCAGAGCCACACGCTGCTGCTCACCGCCGGAGAGCTGGTGGGGCTGGGAGTGCAACCGGTGCCCCAGGCCCATGGCCTCCAACAGTTCGCGGGCGCGCGCCCGTCGGCGCAACAGTGGCACGCCACCGAGCACCATGGGCACCCCGACGTTGGCCAGGGCGGTGCGGCGTTCCAGCAGATGGAACTGTTGGAACACGAAGCCGATGCCCTCTCCTCGCAGGCGGGAACGCCGTCCCTCTCCCAGTTGCGTGGTGTCCACGCCGTCGAAGACGTAGGAACCGCCACTGGGGCGGTCGAGCAGGCCCAGCACGTTGAGCAGGGTGGACTTGCCCGAACCGGACTGTCCGACCACCGCCACGACCTCGCCGCGTTCCACCTGGAACGTGCAGTCGCGCAGCACGTCGATCCGGGTCCCCGACACCGTGAAGTGCCGGGTCAACCCTTCCACGCTCAGCAGGGGAGCGGATCCGGGAGGGAGGTCGTCGGCTCGTGGGCTCTCCACGTCGACGGCCATCTAGTCCTCCTCCACGAACTCTTCGTCCTCGGGGGTGTGGGCCCCGGGAACATCGAAACGGGGATCGAGCGGTACGGGGTCCAGGACCATGTCCCCCACGCTGAGCCCTGCGGTGACCTCGATGAACGAACCGTCGGACACTCCGAGTTCCACCTCGCGGGCCTCCTCGGTGCCGTCGGCGGCGACCAGCACGACCTCGCCCGATTCGGCGTTGCCCCGCACGGCGGTCACCGGGACGACCAGGACGTTCTCGGCCGTGCCGGTACTGATCGACATCTTGCCCTGGACTCCCTCGAAGACCTCCAGGTCCTCGGGCACCCGACAGACCAGTTCGGCGCCACCGCCACCGCCGCCTTCGCCGTCCCCTCCCGAGTCCGTGTCGGCTCCCACTCCGCTCGTGTCCAGGGACAGGAACTCGCACGGGGCGGCCGGTGGCCCCTTGTCGATCTGGAGCATGATGTCCTGGGGATCCTCGTAGAAGCGGTAGAGATCGTTGGGCGAGATCGGGGCGACGGCCCGGAACCCGTCGGGGGAGACCGTGGCCACCACCGCGCCCGGTTCGAGCACGTCGCCGACCAGCACGTCCTCCAGGCCCGAGACCCTGCCGTCCGCGGGAGCGTACAAGGTGACCTCCGTGGTCGCGGGGACCCCGTCGCCGTCCTCGGTGGCGGCCG
>CALGOD010000743.1 GCA_937957845.1 uncultured Nocardiopsis sp. | reverse complement strand
CCTTCATCCAGCCGACGGCCTTGGCGTACCAGTACAGCTCCGGCGCCCAGGCCCCTGTGTCGACGTCGAACAACCCGGCCACGTCCTTACGTACGAACCGGCTCTGTACCGGCGGCGCGACGCCCGTCCTCCGCCATGGCGCGGCGGCCACGGCCGTCTGGGGCAGCCCTGCGGCGAGGGCGATCACTCCCGTTCCCGCGAGCAGGGAGCGCCGGGACACGTTCATATGGTTCCTCCAGGTCGGTCTTGGTGGTGCGGACGAGCAGTCAAGGCGATGGCCGACGAGCCCGGCACCTCCGGAGCGGAGCAGCGGAACACCGCTCGGAACCGGTGGTGTCGGGGAAGGCGCGCGACGGGAGGGACCGGGCCTTCGAAGAGCGGCCGGTCCCGCTCCTCGCGCGCAGACGTCACTTTTCGTGTCGGCGAGGTCACTTTAAGGGTTGGAGCGGTGGATTCCCCGGGAAAACCACCGGGGCACGGGCAGGTTGGGCGATGTTTGACCCGCGAAGGGAAACGGCCACGAGGAACGGCGACCGCACCGGCTCTCGCCACGGCGGAAAAACGCGCCACGGCGCGTCGTCCCCTCGACAGGGCCGGTCCGCCCGGGTCTCTCCGCGCATCCCGGGCTTGAGGCGCGGGCCCGCCACGGCATTGCGCCCGGGATCCGTCACCGGGCGCCTGTAACTTCCCGCTATGGCATACGAACGCGTCTCCACCAAGATCGTCGTCACCACGCCCACCGGGCACGTGGGCTCACGGGTCGTGCGTCTGCTCCTGCAGGCGGGCGTGCGTCCGACGTTGCTGCTGCGTGACCCCGGCAGACTCGACACCGCGACGCGCGAGCGGGTCGACGTCGTTCAGGGCGATCAGGGGGACGTCGATGTCGTCCTGCGCGCCACACGGGGCGCCGACCGCCTCTTCTGGGTGGATCCGCCGCCTCCGGACGACGATCCGGTCGCCGGCCACACCCGCATGGGCGCCAACGCCGCACGAGCCGTCAAGGAGAACGGCGTCCCGCACACCGTGTTCCTCAGCAGCGTGGGTGCGGAGAAGCGGCACGGGGCCGGTGAGATCGACGGTCTGGCCCGGACCGAGGAGGCGCTGAACACCACAGGGGCCGACGTGCTGCACCTGCGCTGCGGTTACTTCTTCACCAACCTGCTCATGGACCTGGCGTCCCTGCGCGCCGGTGTCCTGCCCACTCCGTGGCCGCTCGACCGACCCATGCCCTGGGTCGACCCACGCGACATCGGTGAGGTCGTGGCGGCCAGGCTCCTGGCGGGCGACTGGTCAGGCGTCAACGTGCAGGCCGTGCACGGCCCCGAGGACCTGACCTTCTCGCAGGTGGCGAACATCCTCGGCCAGGCGGTGGGACATCGGGTGCGCGCCGAGCACATCCCCGTCGACGACTTCCGCGCCGCGTTGCGGGCCGCCGGTCTGAGCGAGGAGCGGATCGAGGGCCTTGTCGGGATGTCGGTCGGCCTGAGCGGGGACTTCGTCCCCGAGAACGAACGCGACCTTCTCACGACCACGCCGACCACACTCGCCGCCTGGGCACACGCCCACCTGCGCCCCCTGCTCTGAGGAGGGGGACGGGGGAGCCTGCGGAGAACCTTCACCTCGGAGCCACCGAGCACTCCCCCGTACCGAGATCGTCCGCCTAGAAGGCGAAGTCGTGGAAGAGCAGTACCGCCAGCAGGAGGCCGACCGCCAGGTTGAAGACGGTGGCGGCGGCGAACACACCGATCGGACGCCAACCGGCCTCGCGCAGCGAACCCGGCTTGAACTCCAGACCGATGCTGGTGAAGGCCGCGATGAGGAACGAGTCACGCAATGCCTTGGCCG
>CALGOD010000742.1 GCA_937957845.1 uncultured Nocardiopsis sp. | reverse complement strand
ACGGTTGAGGTGCTGCGTGTGGAGCCGGAGGTCCGGTGGTGATCAATGTGCCGCTGACCTCCGGCATCGCTTATTACCAACCAGTAAACCCGTCGGTGGCCTTCGCTTGCCACCCGGGGTCGTTCTTCAGTGCTCCTCCCCGGAGTGGTCGGAGATCTCGACCGTACCCGCATCGGTCGCCCGTTCCTCGGAGGTGGAGATCCCTCTGAGGCGGAACGGTCCTCGGACGAGCGCGGCCCAGCGTCCACGCGCGCTCGCCCCGTGCCCGCTGACGTGCGATCCGGCCCGGGAGACCTCGGTTCCGGGCGTCTCGGCGGCGACCACGGCCGCGCGGTCCACCGGGAGGACGCCACTGGCGCGTTCGGCCTCGTCCAGCTCCGGCAGCAGGCCCAAGGCGGCGCAGGCCGAGGGCAGTACCGCGAACGCGGCCTGGGAGTACCCGAGGGCTGACGGATGAAAACGGTCGGGCCCGAACATCTCTATTGGGTCTGACTGAAAATCGTCCGAGAGGAGGTCGCTCAGCGACACCGTGCGGCCGCCGACCTCGGTGACCGCGATGGTCTGCGCGGCGGCGAGCTGACGGGAGGCCCGGCGGGCCACCGAGCGCAGGGGCCAACCGATCGGCCGGACGGTACCCAGGTCCGGACAGGTGGCCACGACCACGGCGGTGCCATGGTCGACCAACCGTGCGACGGTCTCGCGCAGACGGGCCACCGCGTCGTTGGGTCGGACGCGTTGGATGACGTCGTTGGCGCCGATGAAGATCACCGCCAGGTCATGGGGCGGGCCCTCTTCCAGGGCCGAGACGTGCTCGACCTGGTAGGCGAGGTCGGCGGAGGTGGCGCCGGGCACGGCGGTACAGCGCAGACGGACGGGCCGGTCGGCGGCCGCGGCCAGTCCCGAGGCCAGCAGGACCCCGGGGGTCTCGGCGGCGCTCGACACCGCGAACCCCGCCGCGGTGGAGTCGCCCATCATGAGCATGCGGATCGGTGCGTCGTCACCGTCGCCGTAGACGCCGTCCACGGAGGGGGGATCCCACGGGGTGACGCCGACCGCGCGGTGGGCGAGCCTGGCCTGGAGGTAGAGAAGGGCGATGGTCCCGCCGCCCACGAGTGTGAGTCCGCCACCGCCGAACGCGGTCGCGGTGGCGATCCGTCGTGCGCGCGCGGCTCGCAGCATCGGACAGACACCCCCTGGCCCGTGGGCCCGCCTGCCCGGGGCGGGCCGAACACGAGCGAGATTACCGGTGGGGGCCCTCGGAATCACGTACCTGCGCGGCACATGATCGGTGCCTCGACGTCAGGGATCCCTCACGTGGGACCCCACCCGGGGCAGGGTCCTTCGTCCTTCACCCCCGGTGCCGCAGAACCCGCTGGTGGAGACCATTAGAGTCGAAGTGAGACTGGCCGGAACGGCCCAAAGGTCCCGGACTCGCCACCGGGGCGAGGACAACGGCGGGCCGAAACCCGGTCGCCACGATGCTGAAGGAGCACAAGTGCGGGTATACGACTCACTGATCGACCTGGTCGGGGACACCCCGCTCGTCCGTTTGAACAAGGTCACCCAGGGGCTCGGCCCGAACGCTCCGACGGTCCTGGCCAAGGTCGAGTACTTCAACCCCGGCGGCTCGGTCAAGGACCGTATCGCGTTGCGCATGGTGGAGGCGGCCGAGAAGAGCGGAGCCCTCCAGCCCGGCGGCACCATCGTCGAACCCACCTCCGGCAACACCGGCGTCGGCCTGGCCATCGTCGCCCAGGAGAAGGGCTACCGCTGCGTCTTCGTGTGCCCGGACAAGGTCGGTGCCGACAAGCTCTCGGTCCTGCGCGCCTACGGGGCCGAGGTCGTGGTCTGCCCGACCACCGTGGCCCCCGACCACCCCGAGTCCTACTACTCGGTCTCCGACCGGTTGGCCGCCGAGATCCCCGGCGCCTGGAAGCCCAACCAGTACGAGAACATGAACAACCCCGAGTCGCACTACCACTCCACCGGCCCCGAGATCTGGGAGCAGACCGAGGGTCGCATCACCCACTTCGTGGCGGGTGTGGGCACCGGCGGCACCATCAGTGGTACCGGCCGCTACCTCAAGGAGGTCTCCGGCGGTGCGGTCAAGGTCATCGGCGCCGACCCCGAGGGCTCGGTGTACTCCGGTGGAACGGGCCGTCCCTACCTGGTCGAGGGCGTGGGCGAGGACATCTGGCCCGGTACCTACGACACCTCCATCTGTGACGAGATCGTGGCCGTCAGCGACAAGGAGTCCTTCCTCATGACCCGCCGGCTGGCGCGCGAGGAGGCGCTGTTGGTCGGCGGTTCCTGCGGGTTGGCCGTGGAGGCCGCCCTGCGCGTGGCCAAGGACGCCGGCCCCGACGACGTCATCGTCGTCCTGCTGCCCGACGGTGGCCGGGGTTACCTGGGCAAGATCTTCAACGACGAGTGGATGGCCGACTACGGTTTCCTCTCCACCGAGACCGAGGAGGCCACCGCGGGCGAGGTGCTGGCCGCCAAGGGCGGGGAGATGCCCGACTTCGTGCACACCCACCCGGACGAGACCGTCGGCACCGCGGTGGCCATCCTGCGCGAGTACGGGGTCTCCCAGCTTCCGGTGATGAAGGAGGAGCCCCCGGTCATGGCGGCCGAGGTGGTCGGTGCCATCGCCGAACGCACCCTGCTCGACGCCCTCTTCGACGGTCGCGCCCAGTTGGACGACCTCGTGGAGGCGCACATGGGCAAGCCGCTGCCCACGGTGGGGACGGGCACTCCGGTCAGCGACTGCGTCCGCCTGCTGCGCACCTCCGGCGCGCTGGTGGTGCTGCGTGACGGTAAGCCGGTGGGGATTCTCACCCGTCAGGACCTTCTCGCCCACCTGGCCGGCTGACCCGCGTCGGGAAGATCCCACGGCACGAACACGGGCCCGGGCCGCGCTCAGACCGAGCGGTGGTCCGGGCCCTGTCGTATCCAGGACCCGGACAGTTCATCGCACACCCGGACACTGCTAATCTTCGCGACAGTTACTAGTAGGTAATAAAGGGGAGCACGCGTGTCGCGGCTGTTGTCCTGGATCATCCGCTCCACCTGGTCGTACGCCCGGCGCAAGGCCGAGATCCGCGCCGGCTCCAGGGCCGCCCGTAGGTTCGCGCGCTTCGGGGAGGGCTCCGCCATCGCCTTTCCCACGGCCACCCTCTACGGAGAGCCCTGGATCGAGATCGGCGTGTACACCGTCCTCGGCGCGGACATGACCCTGGCCGCCGGGATGGGACCCGACTACGACCTCGGGCCGGACACCGTCGTGCGCATCGGCTCGGGCTGCGCCATCGGACGCGGCTCGCACATCGTCGCCCACAAGTCCGTGGACATCGGGGACCACGTGTACACCGGTCCCTACGTCTACATCACCGACCAGAACCACGCCTACGGCAACACCGAGATCCCCGTCGGCCTGCAGTGGCCGGTGGACGACCCCGTCAGCATCGGCTCCGGCAGCTGGCTCGGGGCGAACGCGGTGATCCTGCCCGGCGTGCACCTGGGCCGGAACTCGGTCGTGGCGGCGGGCACGGTGGTGCGTCCGGGGACCTACCCCGACCACGCGGTCATCGCGGGCGTCCCGGGCAGGGTCGTGCGCACCCATGACCCCGAAGTGGGTTGGGAGCCGCCACTACGCGAGAGCGGAACCCCCACCCGGGTGCCCACCCCCGCCACCGGTGGACCCCCCACCGTGCCCGATGCGCCCCCCGAGCGAGGGTCCGCCACGCGCTTCCCACCCCTGTGACGTCGCCCGCGCCGTGAGGAACGGTGGAGATCAGAGGCCACTATGGTGGGCTCATGAAGTTCGACGGGTTTGAAACTCTTGCCATCCACGCCGGCCAGGAGCCGGACGCCGGCACCGGGTCCGTGGTGGTGCCGATCTACCAGACCAGCACCTACGCCCAGGACGGCGTGGGAGGCCTGCGCCAGGGTTACGAGTACTCGCGCACCGGCAATCCCACGCGAGCGGCCCTGGAGGAGTGCCTGGCCGCCCTGGAGTCCGGGACGCGTGGTCTGGCCTTCGCCTCCGGTATGGCCGCCGAGGACACCCTGATGCGCGCGATCCTGTCGCCCGGTGACCACATGATCATCCCCGGCGACGCCTACGGCGGCACCTTCCGCCTGGTCTCCAAGGTGATGGAGCGCTGGGGTGTGCAGTGGGACGCCGTCGACCAGTCCGACGCCGAGGCGGTGCGCGCGGCCGTGCG
>CALGOD010000741.1 GCA_937957845.1 uncultured Nocardiopsis sp. | reverse complement strand
GGCAGCGTTGTACTGCTTGCAGAAGTCCATGATGTTGACGCCGTGCGGACCGAGAGCGGTACCGACCGGCGGTGCCGGAGTGGCCTGACCTGCGGGAAGCTGCACCTTGACGAGTGCGGCCAGTTTCTTCTTCGGAGGCATGTCGGGTCCTTCGCCTGATCTGCGTTGTGTGGTGGCCCCTGCCTCCCTTACGGAGTCGCACGGCCATGGGGCCGGGACGCCGCTGCCGGGGAGGCGCGATCCCACGCGTCACCGACGCTGGGCTCCGACCCGCCGGGACCGGGCGGGCCGGGGCGCGTCCCGACGGAGCGGGACACGCGAGTGGGTCCGCCACGAGGCGGACCCACCAAGTCTATGGTGCCCGCGGGGGTGCCTCAGCAGCTCCCCGGGGCCGTGCACGGATTCGGGAGGTGTCCTAGATCTTGGCGACCTGGTTGAACGACAGCTCGACCGGGGTCTCACGACCGAAGATCGACACCAGCACCTTGAGTTTCTGGGTGTCCGCGCTGATCTCGCTGACCGTCGCGGGCAGGGTCGCGAACGGACCCTCCATGACCGTGACGGACTCGCCGATCTCGTAGGCCACGTCGACACGGGTGTCCCCCTCGCCGCCCGCCTTGGCCTGCTGCGCCTGCTCCGGCTCCCTCTCCGGCTCGGGCGCGAGCAGTTTGGCCACCTCGAACAGGCTCAGGGGAGCGGGCTTGTTGGACAGGCCCACGAAACCGGTGACGCCCGGGGTGTTGCGGATGGCGGCCCAGGCCTCGTCGGTCAGGTCCATACGGACGAGCACATAGCCGGGCAGGACCTTCTCGGTGACCTGCTGTCGCTTGCCGCTCTTGACCTCGGTGACCTCGTGCTCGGGCACCTCGACCTGGAAGATGTACTCCTCCATGTTGAGGGACTGGGTACGGCTCTCGACGTTGGCCTTGACCCGCTTCTCGTAACCCGCGTAGGTGTGCACGACGTACCATTCGCCGGGCAGCAGCATCAGTTCGTTCTTGAACTCCTCGACGGGATCCGGGCGGGGAGCCTCTTCCTCGTCGGTTTCACCCTCGTCGGCTTCACCGGTCAGCTCCGGGCTGTCGGTGTCGGCCTCTTCGGCCGCGTCCTCCGTCAGCTCGCCCGCCAGGCCGGCCTCTTCCGCCGACGCCTGATCCGGCTCCTCTTCGGGGAAGTCGTCAGAGGTCAGTGGGGACTCGGACACGGCTGCTCTTTCTCTCGTCGGAATCGCTCTGCCGGGCGACGCACGCGAGACAGCGCCGTGCGTCGTACCCAGTCATGCCAGCTTACGGTCTCTCCGTGTGGGCTGGGACCAACGCGCGGACGAGGAGGACCGCGTCCGACTCGTCCGGACGCGTGGCGGACAAGGACCGTTAGACGCCCTGCGGGGCGCCGAAGGTGCCGTACAGCCAGGTGACGGCCTCGCCGAAGCCCCAGTCGAGAAGGGAGACGTAACCCAGGACGATCAACACGAAGACGAGGACCACGATGGTGTAGGTCACCAGTTCGCGGCGCGTGGGCCAGCGAACCTTGCGCAGTTCACCGACGACCTGCTTGGTGAACGTCACCGGACCGGTACGACGCTTGGGCTCCTTGTCGGGCTTGGCGTCGGCGTCAGTCTGAGTCACCTGGGGTCCTTAGGGTCGCGGGCTATGGATCGTCCCCGTAGTTCCTATGCCCGCGTGGCACGGCGGTGAACCACCGCGCCACGCGGGCGAACGTGCAGGGCAGGAGGGACTCGAACCCACAACCGCCGGTTTTGGAGACCGGTGCTCTGCCAATTGAGCCACTGCCCTCAGCGGAACTGCTCTTCCACCATATCCGGTCCGAACGCGTTACGCACAACGTACGTTAGGTAACACATAGGACACGAACGGTCGGCACCAAGGATTCTACGTGGTCCGGGGCGCCGAACCAAACCACACGCCGTTCCCAGTGGGGCGCGACCCCGGACACTCCACCCGCGGCGGCTTCCCACGCGCCCCGGCCCCGAACGTGCATGACAACATGGACGCATGACTGATCGACCCCGTGTCTCTGCACGCATCAGCGCCATCTCCGAGTCCGCCACCCTCGCTGTGGACGCCAAGGCCAAGGCCATGAAGGCGGAGGGCCGTCCCGTCATCGGCTTCGGCGCGGGGGAGCCCGACTTCCCGACGCCCGACTACATCGTCGAAGCCGCCGTCGAGGCCGCCCGTGAGCCCCGTTTCCACCGCTACACACCGGCCTCCGGACTGCCCGAGCTGAAGCAGGCCATCGTCGACAAGACCCGGCGTGACTCCGGGTACGAGGTGGAGACCTCCCAGGTCCTGGTGACCAACGGCGGCAAGCAGGCCATCTACGAGGCCTTCGCGGCCATGCTCGACCCGGGCGACGAGGTCATCGTCATCGCTCCGTACTGGACCACCTATCCCGAGTCCATCAAGCTCGCGGGCGGTGTCCCGGTCTTCGTCGTCACCGACGAGAGCACCGGTTACCTGGCCTCCGTGGAGCAGCTCGAGGAGGCGCGCAGCGAGCGCACCAAGGTACTGGTGTTCGTCTCCCCCTCCAACCCGACCGGTGCCGTGTACCCGCGTGAGCAGGTCCGCGCTATCGGCCGGTGGGCCGCCGAGCACGGTCTGTGGGTGCTGACCGACGAGATCTACGAGCACCTCGTCTACGGGGACGCCGAGTTCTCGTCGCTGCCGGTGGAGGTGCCCGAGATCGCCGACCGCACCGTCATCGTCAACGGTGTGGCCAAGACCTACGCCATGACCGGCTGGCGTGTGGGGTGGATCATCGGCCCCAAGGACATCGTCAAGGCCGCGAGCAACCTGCAGTCGCACGCCACCTCCAACGTCGCCAACATCTCGCAGGCCGCGGCCCTGGCCGCGCTCTCCGGCGACCTGGAGGCCGTGGCGGCGATGCGGGAGGCCTTCGACCGTCGCCGCAGGACCATCGTGCGCATGCTCAACGAGATCGACGGCGTGGTCTGCCCCGAACCGCAGGGCGCCTTCTACGCCTACCCGTCCGTCAAGGGCGTGCTGGGCAAGGAGATCCGCGGCCGTACCCCGCGGACCTCCACCGAGCTGGCCGAGCTCATCCTCGAACAGGCCGAGGTCGCCGTGGTGCCCGGAGAGGCCTTCGGCACCCCCGGCTACCTGCGTCTGTCCTACGCCCTCGGCGACGAGGACCTCGCCGAGGGCGTGAGCCGCATCCAGAAGCTGCTCGCCGAGGCTCGGTAGATCGCGTCCTTCCCGTCCGGAGGCGCCCCGGTGCCGTGACCGCACCGGGGCGCCTCCGCGTCCTCGGGATCGATGGGCGGAGTCCACCGACCTGGTGCCGGCGGTGCCCCGCATACGGCAGTCTTACTTCATGGAGACACCGACCAGCGACCGCCGGTTGGACCGGCTGCCCAAAGCCCATCTACACCTGCATTTCACAGGGTCGATGCGCCACTCCACCCTGGTGGAGCTGGCCAGAGAGAACGGGGTCCACCTCCCCCAGGCCCTGGTGGAGGACTGGCCACCCAGACTCCGCGCCACCGACGAGCGTGGCTGGTTCCGCTTCCAGCGCCTCTACGACATCGCCCGTTCGGTGCTGCGCAGGCCCGAGGACATGTACCGGCTGCTGCGCGAGGCCGCCGAGGACGAACGCGACGCCGGTTCCTCGTGGCTGGAGATCCAGGTCGACCCCAGCGGCTACGCCTCGCGGTTCGACGGGCTCACGGCCACCCTGGAACTGATCCTGGACGCCGCCCGGGTCGCCGAGCGCGAGACCGGTACGTCCATCGGGCTGATGGTGGCCGCCAACCGCACCAGACATCCTCTGGACGCCAAGGCCCTGGCCCGGTTGGCCCGCCAGTACGCGGGCCGGGGCGTGGTGTCCTTCGGGCTCAACAACGACGAACGGCGGGGCCGCGCCCGAGAGTTCGAGGGAGCCTTCCGGATCGCCCGCCGGGCGGGCCTGCTGTCCGCTCCCCACGGCGGCGAACTCCAGGGGCCGCGCAGCGTGCGCGAGTGCCTGGACGAACTACAGGCCGACCGGGTGGGGCACGGCGTTCGCGCGATCGAGGATCCCCACCTGGTCGAGCGCATCGCCACCCAGGGCGTGACCTTGGAGATCTGCCCCACCTCCAACGTGGCCCTGGGCGTCTACAACGAGCTGGAGCACCTGCCGCTGCGCAGGCTCTTCGCCGCCGGGGTCCCCATCGCGCTGGGAACCGACGACCCGCTGTTGTTCGGCCCCCGCCTGGTGGAGCAGTACCGGATCGC
>CALGOD010000740.1 GCA_937957845.1 uncultured Nocardiopsis sp. | reverse complement strand
GCGCACAGGCACGGCCAGAGGCGGCCTGCCTGATGGACGCGAGCCCGAAATGATGCAAAAAACACGACCTAGGTGTGCTGTTCCGTGGAGCCCCGTCCAGGCCCCCTAGAGGGCCGTTCGGGGTCCACGGTCGCCGAGCATCCCCGTACTCCGGTCACCCGAGAGGGACCGCGTTCAACGGTCTTCGCACAGGCGGGCAAGGGTGAGACGAGGGTCCGAGGCGAGCACGGCCCACCACCGACGAACCCGCCGGCCCCCATCAGCGGGTCGCCCCGCCCACGTGCCAGGACAGCATGCCCGACAGAACCATCGCCTTCGCCTACACGGCGTGCCTCGTGTTCGCCGCGCTCATCGCCCTCCTCCTCGCCGCCACCGCCGAACAGACCCTCTACGTCCTCGAGGACTCGGAGATGGTGTGGATCACGGAGAACGACGGGACCCATGACGACCGCGAGGTCGCGCGTGCCGTGCAGGACGTCGCCGACGAGTACGACGCCGCCGTCGGATACACCGTCCTCGACGTCAACGAACCGTCGTCGAAGGCCCACATGTATCTCGCGGTCTCCGACCCCGCATCCCGCTACGCGGACTGGCTGGAGAACGGGTACCCCTCCTTCGGCCGCGGTTTCGGCATCGAGACGCATCCCATCACGGAGTTCGACGACGTGGGCCCCAACGGGTACTACCTCGTCTTCGGCCCCCCGCAGGCCCGAACGGCACTGCTCGACGCGTTCACGGACCACGGTCTGCGAGAGACACCGGGCGCCTCCGTCACCCGGTTGTGGCACTACTTCACCGGCGGCCACCTGTTCCACCTCCTGGCCGTCGCCGTACTCGTCATCGTCACCGCCGTCGGCGCCGGGGTCCTGCTCGCCTCCCGCGAGCACGCCGTGCTGCGTCTGCAGGGCCACTCCTACGCCGGCATCCTGCGCCGGGAGCTGACCAAGGTCGCACGCCTGTACGCGATCGCCCTGCCCGTGGTGGTCGCCGTCACCCTGGCCTTCCTCGGCTTCTACAACGGCTGGAACCAACTCGGTGTCTACACGACCCTGGCCTCGACGTTCCTGGCGATGCTCATCGCCTCCTGCCTGGTCGTGCACACGGCCATGCTCGCTCTGGTGCACACCACCGGCATCCTGCCGGCGCTCAAGGGCCGCATCCCCGTACGCAGTACCACAGCCGCCATCTACCTGGTGCGCGTCCCCGTGCTCGTCCTGACCCTGGTCATCGTCGGCACGGTCGTCGTCCTCGCCCAGGAGGTCCGTGACCAGCGCATCGGCCTGCAGGTCTACGAGCGGTACGGCGACACCTCGCGACCCGCGTTGAGCGCCAACTACGGCTGGTCCGACGGTCAGGCCGTCGACGACGAGCTCGGCCCCTGGCTACGCAGGGTCGACGCCGACGGCGACATGGTGCTGGCCGTCCACGCCATGCCCTCCACTCTCCTGCCCGCCGCACCGAACTCCCCACGGCCACCCGAGCCGGACTTCCCCGTCCTCATCGTCAACGACACCTTCCTGACCGAACAGGAGGTCCTCTCCCCGTCCGGAGAACGCCACGGGCCGGCCGAGGACATCCGCGTCATCGTCCCCGAGTCCGCCTCCCTCGACCCCGATCCGTTGGTCGAGGGGCTGAGCGACCACTGGCTGGAGATGAACGCCGTCCCGGGGCGCACCTTCGACATCGAGGTGCTGTCGGCCGCCGCGGGGCAGACCGTGTTCACCTACGGGGCGCAGCGGCCCGAAGGCCCCCTCTCCCTCCCCCTGCTGTACGAGCCGGTCCTCGTCGTCCTGCCCAACGGCCACGTCATGTCCGACACCAGCTACGTCAACCACATGTCCAGCCGAGGGACGGTCTTTCCCGACCCGGACGTGGTCGAGACCTTCCGTGCCGAGAACCCCCAGGCCTCCCGCTACATCTCCATGGTCGAGATGCTCACCACCGGAGCACGGGAGGAACACGCCGACACCCTGACCGCGCTGCGCAGTGAGCTGTTCAACCTCGTCGGCGCGAGCGCCGTACTACTGCTGACCGCCACCGCCGCGTGTCTCGTCCACGTGCGCGCACGAGCGCAGAGCGTCTTCGCCCGGCACATCAGTGGATGGACCTTCGTCTCCACCCACCGACGGCTGTTGATCATCGAGGGGGTCATCGCGGTGGCGTTCCTGGGCTGGGCCACGTGGGACACTCTCACCACACTGGCCGCGGCCGACGACCCGACCTCCCCCGTACCACCGAGCGCCGTGGACACCACCGGGTTCGAACCGTTCTACGCCGCGGGCATCGCACTCGCCTCCCTCGCCCTCACCTTCGGCGCACTCGCCGTCCTCCACCGCCGCATCGTCCGCGAAGGCGCCTCCCAGGCCTGACATTCCCGGGGAACACCATGATGATCGTCAAGAACCTCACCAAGTCCTTCGGCCCGCGCACCCTGTGGGAGGACCTCGACCTGTCGGTGGAGCCGGGCCGGATGCTCGCCCTGGTCGGTGCCAGCGGTTCGGGCAAGACCACCCTGCTCAACTGCATGGGCCTGTTGGAAAGACCCAGCGGTGGACACATCCTCTTCGAGGGCACCGACGTCACCGGGCTGGGACCCGGCGGCCAACGGCGCTTCCGCCGCGACCACCTCGGTTACCTCTTCCAGAACTACGCGCTCATCGAGAACGCCACGGTCAAGGCCAACCTCGACGTGGCCAGGCGACGCGGCACCAGGCCCGACCACGCACACGCCCTGGAACGGGTCGGTCTGGCCGGACGGGAGAGGGAGAAGGTGCATCACCTCTCCGGCGGAGAGCAACAACGCGTCGCCCTGGCGCGCCTGTTGGTCAAACAGCCCTCCCTGGTGCTGGCGGACGAGCCCACCGGCGCGCTGGACGGCGACAACGGCGCCATGGTCGTGGACGTACTGCGCCAGATGAGCCGGGAGGGCTGCGCGGTGGTGATCGCCACGCACAACGACGATGTGCGCGACGCGTGCGACACGGTCTTCGACGTGCACGCCCAGAGGGAGATCGGCGTCTGAGCGAGTCAGGGGGCGGGGATCACACCAGGACGGTCTCGCCCTCGGCCACGATGACGGCGGGACCGCGCAACCGAGCACCGTCCGCGTCCAGGAACACCGTGCACTCGCCTCCGGGAACGCGCACACGCCAGGTCGCGCCCTCTCCGTCCGGGGGGGCCGCCGCCGCGGCCGCGACGAGCCCGGTACCGCAAGAGCGGGTCTCACCGGAACCACGCTCGTACACGCGCATCTCCAGCACCCCCGGCTCGATCTCGGCGTAGACCTCGACGTTGGCACCGGCGGGGAAGGCCTCGGTGTCCAGCACCGGCGGCTCGGTCAGGTCGACCTCGGAGACCGGTCCGGCCACCTCGCAGGCCAGGTGGGGGTTGCCCACGGAGATCTGGGCCCCGTGCACCACCTGCCGGGCCAGCCCCGCCGAAGACATGCCCTGCTTCTCCACACGTCCCATGTCCACGGTGATGTCGCCCGCGGGCTCCACCCACACCTGCTTGGCACCGTCCCGCGTGCCCACCTCGAAGTGGTCGTCCTCCACCAGGCCCGTGTACCGCAGATAGCGGGCGAACACCCGCACCCCGTTGCCGCACATCTCGGCGACGCTGCCGTCGGCGTTGCGGTAGTCCATGAACCACTCGGCACGCTCGGCCGTACGGGCGGCCGGGGCGAGCGTCTCCCCGAGGGCACGCGTGCGCACCACCCGCAGGACACCGTCACCGCCGATCCCGGCTCTGCGATCGCACAGCAGACGGACGGTCTCCTCCGTGAGGTCGAACTCCCCGTCGAGGTCGGGGAGGATCACGAAGTCGTTCTGTGTTCCGTGGCCCTTGGCGAATCGCATGCCGACCATCCTAGGGGCGGCCGCCACCCCTCCCGCCGATCCGCCATCGCCCTCGCGGCCTCGTCTCTCGGGGGCGGGAGGACCCTGGAAGGAGAATTACGCTGGGAGGATGATCAAGGTGATCGCGGTCGTAGGCCCGACCGCTGTGGGTAAATCGGACCTGGCCGTCGAGGTGGCCCTGCGCATGGAAGAGCGCACCGGACGCCGGGCGGAGGTGATCAACGCGGACTCCATGCAGCTCTACCGCGGCATGGACATCGGCACCGCCAAGCTCACCGAGGAGGAAAGACGCGGAGTCCCCCACCACCTGTTCGACGTCTGGGAGGTCACCGAGGCCGCCGACGTGGCGAGATACCAGGCCATGGCCCGTGCCCGTGTCGAGGAGTGCGCCGACCGCGACGTCCTTCCCGTGCTGGTCGGCGGTTCGGGCCTGTACGTGCGCGCGGTCCTGGACCATCTGGAGTTCCCGGGTACCGACCCCGCGGTCCGTGCCCGTCTGGAGGCGGAACTGGAGGAGGTCGGCCCGGGCGTGCTGCACGCCAGGCTGGCCGAGGCCGACCCGGCTGCGGCCGCCGCCATCCTGCCCGGCAACGGGCGCCGCATCGTACGCGCGCTGGAGGTCATCGAGCTGACCGGGAGGCCCTTCACCGCGAACCTGCCGGACCACACCTCCTTCTACCCCTGTCTACAGATCGGTCTGACGGCGCCACGCCCGGAACTGGACGAACGCATCGACCTTCGCGTGGACCGCATGTGGGACGAGGGCCTTCTGGAGGAGGTACGGCGACTGGACGCGCTGGGGCTGCGTCGCGGCCGCACCGCCTCGCGTGCGCTCGGCTACGCCCAGGCCCTCGCCCAGCTGGACGGTGGGCTCTCGGATGCGGAGGCCAGGGCCTCCACCGCCCAGGCCACCCGCCGTTTCGCCCGCCGTCAGGAGTCGTGGTTCCGCCGTGATCCGCGCGTGCGGTGGCTGCCCTACGACGCTCCGGACCTGGTGGACCGGGCACTGACACTGGTGGACCGGGCACTGTCCGGCTCCCGGGACGCCCCGGGCGGGGACGAGGGCCTGGTGGACGTGTCCACCTGGGTCCCCGGCGCCCGGTCCGTCGTGGACTAGGCACCGTTCCCGCACGGCTCAGGTCGCCGAACCGGATTCTGATCGAGGCCCCGCGCGCGGTCCCGTCGAAGATCGCGGCCGCTCGTCATGTCGGGTCGCGACCGCCCGGCTCCGCTCGAGCAGGCCGATCGCCCCTTTCCCCGTGTCGCGGACTCGGTAAGCCGCCCGGTCGAAGGCCGGCGGCCCGTCCGGACCCGTCACCCGCCCCAGGCCGAGAGGCCACGGCGCGCGGGCTCTCCCCTCACCCTGTGGCCGGACACCCTGCTCGTACACCTGTGAGACCGGCCGGCCGTCCTCGTACACCCCGACCGGAGAAGGGCGAAGGCGGTCCCGGCACCATGCCGGGACCGCCTCATGTCCGTACCGGGATCAGAGCTCGCAACAACCGCCCGAGGCCGCGGGCTGCTCCGCCGGAACACCGACCTTGGGCAATCCCAGCAGCACCCCGGGCTTCTTGTCCTGCGCCGGCAGACCGTTACGGGCCGCCCAGGCCTCGCCCGCGCGGGTGCGCCGCAGACTCCGGATCCCGGAGTCGGCCACCAGATGGTGGGGGGCGGCGTAGGTGACCTCCACCGTCACCATGTCGCCGGGGCGGGGCTCCTCGTCCCCGTCCAAGGCGAAGTGCACCAGTCGGTTGTCGGGGGCCCGACCGGAGAGTCGGCGCCGTTCCCCGTCCTTGCGGCCCTCCCCCTCGGCCACCAGCAACTCGACCTCGCGCCCGACCAGCTTCTGGTTCTCCTCCCAGGAGATCCGGTCCTGGAGCTCCACCAGGCGCTGGTATCGCTCCTTGACCACCTCCGGGGGCACCTGGCCGTCCATCGTGGCCGCCGGGGTGCCGGGGCGCTTGGAGTACTGGAAGGTGAACGCCATGGCGAAACGGGCCTCACGGACCACGTGCAGCGTCTCGGCGAAGTCCTCCTCGGTCTCACCGGGGAAGCCCACGATGATGTCGGTGGTGATCGCGGCGTGGGGCATGGCGGCGCGCACCTTCTCCACGATGCCCAGGAAGCGCTCTTGACGGTAGGAGCGACGCATGTCCTTGAGGACCTTGCTCGAACCCGACTGCAGCGGCATGTGGAGCTGCGGCATGACGTTGGGGGTCTGGGCCATCGCCTCGATCACGTCGTCGGTGAAGTCACGTGGGTGGGGCGAGGTGAAACGGACCCGTTCCAGGCCCTCGATCTCACCGCAGGCGCGCAGCAGCTTGGAGAAGGCCTGCCGGTCACCGAAACCGCTGCCATAGGCGTTGACGTTCTGACCGAGCAGGGTGATCTCACTGACGCCCTCGGCCACCAGGGCGCGCACCTCGGCGAGCACGTCGCCGGGTCGACGGTCCTGCTCCTTGCCGCGTAGCGCGGGCACGATGCAGAAGGTGCAGGTGTTGTTGCACCCCACGGAGATCGACACCCACGCGGCGTAGGCCGACTCACGGCGGCTGGGCAGCGTGGAGGGGAAGTGCTCCAGCGACTCGGCGATCTCCACCTGCGCCTCCTTCTGGACGCGGGCGCGTTCCAGCAGGACGGGCAGCGAACCGATGTTGTGGGTGCCGAACACCACGTCGACCCAGGGCGCGCGGCGAACGATCTCACCACGGTCCTTCTGGGCCAGGCACCCCCCGACCGCGATCTGCATGCCCGGATTGGCGTCCTTGACCGGGCGCAGGTGACCGAGGTTGCCGTACAGGCGGTTGTCGGCGTTCTCCCTGACCGCACAGGTGTTGAAGACGATGATGTCTGCGGTGGTGTCCTCGGCTGCGCGCGCGTACCCAGCGTCCTCCAGCAGACCGGAGAGGCGCTCGGAGTCGTGGACGTTCATCTGGCAGCCGTAGGTCCGCACTTGGTAGGTA
>CALGOD010000739.1 GCA_937957845.1 uncultured Nocardiopsis sp. | reverse complement strand
GTAGGCCGGGCGGGACTCGAACCCGCGACCCAGGGATTATGAGTCCCCTGCTCTAACCAGCTGAGCTACCGGCCCGCCGTTGCAGGCGAAAGTCATCCTAACAGGGTGTGTCCGGCCTTCTTCCGCTGTGAATCCACTGCCGGACAGGGCTTACGGTCATCGGGGTTCGGCTACCGCGCACCTGGGTCGCGGGCGACGAGGACCCGAGGTCTAGGGTGGTGAGGTGCGGCGCGCGTCTGGACGGCCCCCAGCGCCCGGCGCCGACGCCGCGGGGAACCCGTTGGTAACATCGCGGGCCGCACAACGTCGTTCAGGAGAGTTCACGTCATGTCCAAAGCACCCGTCAACGTCACCGTGACCGGCGCCGCCGGCCAGATCGGCTACGCGCTGCTGTTCCGGATCGCCTCCGGCCAGCTGCTCGGTGCCGACACCCCGGTGAAGCTGCGCCTTCTGGAGATCCCGCAGGCCGTCAAGGCCGCCGAGGGCACGGCGATGGAGCTGGACGACTGCGCCTTCCCCCTGCTCCAGGGCATCGACATCTTCGACGACGCGGGGCAGGCCTTCCAAGGCGCCAACATCGCCCTGCTGGTCGGAGCCCGTCCCCGCAGCAAGGGCATGGAACGCGGTGACCTGCTGGAGGCCAACGGAGGCATCTTCAAGCCCCAGGGCGAGGCGATCAACGCCGGTGCCGCCGACGACATCCGCGTCCTGGTGGTCGGCAACCCCGCCAACACCAACGCGCTCATCGCCCAGAGCCACGCCCCCGACGTTCCGGCCGAGCGCTTCACCGCGATGACCCGCCTGGACCACAACCGGGCCCTCACCCAGCTCGCCAAGAAGCTCGACGTGTCGGTCAACGACATCAAGAAGCTCACGATCTGGGGCAACCACTCCGCGACCCAGTACCCGGACCTGTTCCACGCCGAGGTCAACGGCACCAACGCCGCCAAGGCCGTGGGCGACCAGGCCTGGCTGGAGAACGACTTCATCCCGACCGTCGCCAAGCGCGGCGCCGCGATCATCGAGGCCCGGGGCGCCTCCTCCGCCGCCTCCGCGGCCAACGCCGCCATCGACCACGTCCACGACTGGGTCAACGGCACTCCCGAGGGCGACTGGACCTCCGCCGCCATCCCCTCCGACGGTTCCTACGGCGTGCCCGAGGGCCTCATCTCCTCCTTCCCCGTCGTCTCGCGTGACGGCAAGTGGGAGATCGTCCAGGGCCTGGAGATCAACGACTTCTCCCGCGCCCGTATCGACGCCTCCGTCCAGGAGCTCGTCGAGGAGCGCGACACCGTCAAGCAGCTCGGTCTGATCTGAGATCCGGACCGTGAACCGGGCGCGTCCCATGGGGCGCGCCCGTTTTCGTGTCCACGACGCACACCGCACCGTCCCGAACGGGTTCGGAAAGCAGGCAGTATAGAAGTGTGAGTCTCATTGATGTGCTTCCGGCCGAACCAGAACCCGATTCCCTCTTCGAGGCGTTCGCTTTGTGGGCCGAGGAGCGGGGCCTCACCCTCTATCCGCACCAGGAGGAGGCCCTCATCGAGGTCGTCTCCGGGTCCAACGTCATCCTCAACACCCCCACCGGTTCGGGTAAGAGCATGGTGGCCACGGGTGCGCTGTTCGCGGCACTGGCCCGTGACGAGTGCGCGTTCTACACCGCTCCCATCAAGGCGCTGGTGTCGGAGAAGTTCTTCGACCTGTGCAAGATCTTCGGCACCGAGAACGTCGGCATGATGACCGGCGACGCCAGCGTCAACGCCGACGCGCCC
>CALGOD010000738.1 GCA_937957845.1 uncultured Nocardiopsis sp. | reverse complement strand
ATGGCTCACCTCCTCGAAAGGCACACGTGATGATAACCAGAACCCTTCCCACCGTCACCGTGGTGACTCCGAGCCGTGGCCGGTGGAACCTTCTGCGCCTGGCGATGCGGTCGGTGAGCCGACAGGTCGGTGTGGACGTCGAGCACATCGTCATCGGCGACCGCTGCCCCCACCTGGAGGATCCGGAGCGCAGGGCGGAACTGGAGAAGGAGTTCCCCAAGGCCAGAGTCCGCAACGTCACGGCCGAGGAGGACCCGGATCTGCCGATGGACTACCGTCCGGCACGCCTGGCCTACTTGCGCAATCTCGGAGCACGGTCGGGAACGGGGGCGTTCGTCGCGCATCTGGATGACGACAACACCTTCGCTCCGGAACACCTGAGCTCTCTCGTCACCCTGTTGGAGGAGGATCCCGAAGCCGGGGCCGCCTACAGTTGGCGCAGGCTCTTCCTTCCCGACGGCCGACCGTTCATCCCCCAGGGAGAGGACCCCTGGCACCCCGATCCGGAGCGGCGGGTGAGCTCCTACGAGCAACTGCGTGAACTGGGTGTGTTCGTCCCCGGTTCGCACGTCGTGCGTGACCGGCTGGTCCACGAGGGAAGGCTGGTCGCCCGCGTCGACACCAGCGAGTTCCTGGTACGCCGTGAGGTCCAGGAACGAATCCCCTTCCCCGAGCGCTACTCCGCGGTCCGGCGCAGGCTGGAGCTGACGGAGGACGTCGTCTTCGGGCACGCCCTCTACCGGGCGAAGGTCAAAGTGCTGGCGAGCGAGCGGGCCACGGTCAACTACACGATGGGCGGATACTCCAACGTGGACGCGCTACCCCCCTCGGAGGTTCCGGTCACCTGATCTGCGGCTTCCAAGGCGCGGAGAAAGCGGGACAGTCGGCGCGGTCAGAGGTGCGGCGGAGCGTCCACCGTCCGAAGGAGCGACGGCTCCCCCCGACGGCATGGAGTGATACGGACGGGCGGCGCGAAAGCCGCTCAGAGCTCGCACTCCCGCGCTCGGGTGTCGTCTCGCCCGTACCGGCCCTCTTGAGCGCCGGTGCCGGACAGGGGAGCATTCAGAGGGTCGTGAGGTCCTTTCAGTAGCGGGAGGGACGGCACGCCGGGCCACCGTCCCGCTCGGATACGGGACGGTGGCCGTTTCGTTCTCGCTGGTCAGGTGATGTTTCACGTGAAACCTCCCCCGCCCGACGGCCGCCTCCTGGTCAGCGGCCCGTGCCCACCTGTGCGCGCTCCAGAGTGCAGGGTGTCGGTTGCTCCAGGCACGCGCCCATCGCGCGATGCCACCTGTTGCCCCTGACACGGGGCTCCAAGGCGGTGATCGTCGCGCCGTACTTGGTGAACCGGGCCTCCCGGACGCCGAACTCGTGCAGCCTGCGCTCGGTCGCGGTCAGTCCGCCGCGCGTCTTGACCTCCAGCAGCACCATGTCGGGACGCATGCGCACCGACCAGCCCTTCCGGTAACCGACCAGGTCGGTGTCCACGGTCACCCGCTCCGGACCCGAGAGGGACACCACCGTGGTACGACGGTAGTCGGTGACGGCACTGGCCTTCAGCGCGTCCGGAGGCTCCACGCCGTACGCGCACAACGTGTCGTCCAGGAACCGGCGGGTCTGCGGGGTCAACCGGTCCGGCGGCCCCCCGTACTCCATCCGGGTCTTGTCGGTGATGCCGCGCGCTCCCTTGAGCTTGATCTCGAACATGCGGGTCCCACCGGTGTCCACATACGTGCGGGTCCTGGCCTTGAAACGCATCCGTCGTCCCTGGCGGTGATCCTGGAAGGTCCTCAGACAGGGGGTGTCCAGGTAGGTGGACGAGTACTGGAAGTTCCATCGTCCGTCGATGGTCAGCACCCCGAACCGGCCCTCGGCCCCCGCGAACAGGGGTTCCATCAGTGCGGCGGGTACAAGGTACTTACGGCAGGTCCGGGTGACCAGGGCGGCGCGTTCGTTGATCTCGGCGAGGGACATCGGTCGTAGTTCCGCCAGTACCGCGGTGGACGTCTTCCCGGTGGACGTCTCCGCGGCGGAGATCTCCGTGGGGGCCGAGGGGCGGGACAGGGGCACGGTGCTCATCGTCC
>CALGOD010000737.1 GCA_937957845.1 uncultured Nocardiopsis sp. | reverse complement strand
AGCGACCCGGGCCGCTCGTTCCCGCGCCCGCTCCTTGTTACTCACGTCCGTGTCCCCTCTCCGGGGTGCTGGTGGAAAGCCCGTGCCGCCAGTCTGGCGACCGGGACGTCTGGATCTCTGAGTCCCCGCTCGAGCGCAGACCCGAGAGCGTCCGCGAGGTGTCCTCGCGACTGCCCAGTACGAGGAGGGCGAGCAGGACGCCGTAGACCGGGAGGTGGCCGAGAAGCTCGGTCGCTCCGAACAGTGCCAGGGTCGCCGTGAACGGGATGGCGGCCACGACGGCGACGACCTGCGGCAAGGCAGCCGAGATGACGAGGAGTCCGAACAGCAGCTCCACCGTTCCGGCGATCAACGCGAACAGGTCCGGGCTCACACCGAACGGACCGAGGAGGTTGAGGACCGGTACCTGGTCGAGCATCGTTCTCGCCATCTCCGGGTTGGCGAGCTTCTCCACGACTGCCAGGGAGATCAGCGTCGTTCCAGCGCCGAGCTTGAGTGCCAGGGTCGCTCGGCGCAGCGCGGCAGCGTCCATGTCCCGCCGACCGCCATCCCTCAGACGCGGCGGAAGGATGAACAGGAACACCGCGATGCCGACCAAGACGGCCAGCGTTGCCAGGACCTCCGGGCCGTGGAGCACGGCCACAAGTGGCCCGGCCAGCACGATCGCGACGGCCGCCGGGCGGACGAGCACGCCGGCCACGAGGAGGACGCCCACGACGGCTTGCGGTACGAGCAGGAGAGTGCCTCCGACGTCATCCGGCACGTGAATGCCGGGGTCGAGGATCGCGCGGTCGAAGGCAAGCACGAGGAGGCTCACGCCCAGGTGCGCGGCCAACAGACGCGGCACCCACGGGACCAGCCCGGAGAGGTGGCGCGTCGGCGCCAGAGCGCGCAGCTCGGGAACCGGCAACCGGGCAGCAAGCACCCGCCAGAGGACCGCCACGAGCACGGCGACCGTCACGCCGACCAGGACTCCCGGTCGCAAGAGCGCCGAGAGGTCGACCGGATATGCGTCCGGGTCGTTCACGAACCACTCCTGGTGGGCGGCCGCGGGGCTCGGCAGTCCAACGATCACAGCCGTGGCGGCGAGCACCGGAACACCGCGGGGGACAAGGCGGGATGGGGTCACATCGCTCCTGGGAGAGTGGTCGGCGATCACGACTGGAAGGACCGTGACGTGGTCCGCTGTCGACGCGTCCTGCGGCACGGGCACCGGTGTGGTCACCCGACCGTGTTGGTGAAGAGCCCGATGTCGTCCGCGATGGAGGGGAAGACCCAGGTGAACAGCGCCGCCACGGCAACCACGGCGAGAAGCACCGCCTCGATCGCCTTGAGCCAGCGTGGCCCGGGCAGCGTCCTCCAGATCGCGGCGTACATCAGGGTTCCTCCATGAGTTGTGTCGGTGCGCCGCCCGCGCGGGGGTACCACTCGGTGAGTTCTCCGTGGGTGATCCAGCGCTGCGCGGCGGAGTAGAGCGGGTGGCACGTCGTCAACGTGATGAGACGTCTGGTCGGTTCCACCCCGGGCTGCCCTGGCACCGGGGCGATGACATCGACACGGTCCGGGGTCACGATGTAGTCCTCGGTGACGCGGTAGACGAACCAACCCTCTGCGGTCTCCACGACGATGGGGTCCCCGGGTCGAAGCTCCTCGACGCGACGGTAGGCAGCGCCGAAGCTCTGCCGGTGCGCAGCGGTAGCGAAGTTGCCGACCCCGCCAGGCATCGCGGTCCCCGGGTAGTGACCGATGTTGCCCTCGTTCAAGACGGTGGCCACGTCGACCCCCTCGGCGAGGGGAACCGCGTAGTCCTCCCCCCACCTCGGCACGTAGACGACGCCGAAGACGTCCGTCGCGCCGGGAGGCGTCACGGCCGGTGGAGGCTGATCGCTCGGCGTCGGGTTCTCCGGGGCAACGGAAAGGTCGGGTTGTGTCTCAGGCCCCGTCGCGCCGCCGATACTGGCCCGAAACTGCTCGACCGTCGTCTCCTGCTGCTGTCCGGCGACGACATCTGTCCACCACAGCTGCCACACGACGAACAGGGCGACTAGGACA
>CALGOD010000736.1 GCA_937957845.1 uncultured Nocardiopsis sp. | reverse complement strand
ACCATCCAGGAGTCCGCGCCCGACAACGACCCGTGCGAGGCCGTGCGCCAGGTGGTCGGCGACGGTGCGAAGGAGACCTTGGCGGCGGGTCCGCCACGTACGGGGGAGGACCCTCGGGCGGTATCTGGGACCGGGGACCGGACGTCGTCGTGAGTCGATAGGGTCCCAGAGTCCGAGAACCCGCTCCTATGACGAGGGGAACCAACCGAGGTGTCCGAGGCCGTCGAACAGGTCAGTGCCGTCCTTGACCGGATGGGTGCCCCGCGCGCCCTGGCGTCTCGACTGGTGGGTGTACTGGGGCCCGACGCGGCCGCACGGTTGGACGCCGACCCATGGATGTTGCTGCGTCTGCCTCGGGTCACCCTGGAGCAGGCCGACTTCTGCGCACGCAGACACCTGGGCGAGGGGGCGCGTCCCGACGACCCGCGACGGCTGGCGGCCCTCACCGCCCACGTGCTGCGCATGTCCGCGACTCGGGGGCACACCGTCGTGGAGGAGAAGCGGCTGGCCACGGTGATCGGCAGGCTGGGGGTGGCCGATCCGGCCGCCGCGATGGAGGCGGCCGTCGCCCAGGAGAGCGCGGTGGTGCTGGAGAGCACCGACGAGGGCGACGACGACTTCGACTTCGCCGAGGGCGTGGTACCGGAGCTGCCCGACCCCGACCGCTTCTACGCGCTGCCCGACGTGGGTCATTCCGAGCAACGTCTGGGCGACCAGTTGCTGAGGCTGATCGGGGGCAACGACCCGATCATGGACTCGGCGACCGCGGCCGAGACGGTGGACGAGGCCGCCCGGCGCGGCGCCTTCACACTCTCCGAACGTACGCGCCAGGCCCTGGTCACGGTGGCCCTGCGGCCGGTGACGGTGCTGCGACACGGTCCGGGGGACACCGAGGAGCTCGCGCGGGCACTGGTGTGCATGGACGCGATCGCCACCGACAGTCAGGTGGGCATCGCGGTGGCGGCGCCGACCGCGCAGGCCGCGGCCGCCGTCAACGCCGAGCTGGCCCGGGTCCGCGCGGGAAGCGCGGACTCCTCGGCGCACGTGCGGGAGGAGGACGCCTCGGAAGGGGCGGAGGAGGCGGAAGGGGCCGAGATCCCGGAGGTCGAGGAGGACGAGGGGGTCGAGGAGGACGAGGGGATCGCGGAGACCTCCTCACCCGTCCAGGCCGTGTCGTTGACGGAACTGTTGGCCCAGGCCCCGCTGGAGGCGGGGCTGGTCGTGCTGTGCGAGGCGATGTCGGTGGGCGCGGCTCGCGCCGCCGAACTGGCCTCGGTGTGCGCGGACGGCGCCCACCTGGTGTTGGTGGCCGATCCGGACCAGGCCCCGTCGGCGTCACCGGGTCAGGTGGTGGTGGACGTCGCCGCCTCACGGACCGCCCACGTGGCGCAGGTGGGAGACGACGACCGGCCGGGGCCGATCGCGGAACTGGCCACCGCCGTGGCCGCGGGTGCTTTTCCCGAGGTGGAGGCACCCGAACGCGAAGTGGTACGGGTGCCGGCCTCCTCCGCCGAGGAGGCGGCGTACCGGGCGGTGCAGTTGGTGACCGACTCGATCCCCCGGGCGCTGGGAATCGGCTCCGAACACGTCCAGGTGGTGACCGCGCGCGAGGACGGACCGGCGGGCGCCCAGGCGCTCAACACCGCCTGCAAGGAGGCGTTGAATCCGGGGCCGGGCGCGCACGGCGGGTTCGATGTGGGCGACCGGGTATTGCTCGTGGCGCAGGGGCCGGGCTACGGGCCGGGTGACACGGGGTACCTGCGTGAGGTGGACGAGGCGGCCGTGGTGGAGTTGGCCGACGGCAGGAGGGTGGAGATCGCCGACCCGTCGGCGATGCGTCCCGGTTGGGCGGTGTCCGTGGCCACCGCGCACGGAAGCCGGTGGCCCGCGGTGGTGGCGGTGTTCCCGCCACAGGTGCCGGTCTCGCGCCCGCAGGTGTACACGGCGCTGACCCGGGCGACGCGGCACGTGTCGGTGGTGGACGCCACCGGAGGCGGTCTGGAGACGGGTGTACGGGAGAACCCGGCGAAGGAGCGGACGACCCGCCTGGTGAGGATTCTTCGCGAGGGGTAGGACCCGTTCCCGGGGTACGTCCGCTCCCCGCTCCCCCACGACCACGATTCCTCCGGCGTCCCCGGGGGCCATTGAGAACACCACGGGGAGCGGTGTCGCCGAAGGTCGACTCCTCGGGCTCCGACGGCCCCGCCCTCGCCCTCCCGGGTGACCGGGCCGGGCGGGGTCGGTCAGTCCAGGAAGGCGCCGATGTCCTCGGCGATCCGGTCGGGGTACTCTCCGTTGACCGCGTGGGAGGCGTCGGGGTAGACCTTCACCGCTCCCTGGGGCAGGGACCGTTCGGCGACCTCGACCGCGGTGTCGGGGTCGTGCATGACCGACCTTCCGGCGATGATCGCCAGGACGGGCAGGTCGATCCTCCCGAGCTCCTCCTCGTCGATCCTGGTCGGTGGGGGCAGGCGCGGGGAGTAACCCCGCATGCCGGACTCGATCATGTCCGCGACGGGCACGTCCTCCACCGGTGCGCCACCCGCGGTCCAGGAGTTGAAACCGTCCCGCCACGAGCGCGGCAGCCAGGGCAGCGAGGCCGGGACGGAGCGCACGATCGCCTCCAAGGGCAGGTCGTCGAAGACGAACACCGGGTCGACCAGCGTCACGGAGGCGATCCGCGACGGCTCGCGCACGGCCAGGTTCGTCGCACTCCACCCGCCGATGGACAGCCCCACCAGGTGGAAGCGCTCCTCCGGCAGCCCCTCCAGGGTCTGGTGCAGCCACAGCGCCTGGTCCTGGTCGTCCTGGAGGGGGCGATCCTGCACGCTCATGCCGGGTTCGCCGAGCAGGTCGACCGTGTAGACGTCCCCGACCTCCAGGAGTGAGGGCAGGTTGTCCGCCCAGACCGGTGAGGCCGAGGCCCGCCCGGGAAGCAGGACGAGCGGCGCCCGGCCGTCCCCCTTCCCCTCGAAACGGTACAGACGCACGACGCCGTAGTCGGTGCGCACGTCGAGCGCGGTGCCGGAGGCCGGCATGTCCGCCCTGGCGGCCTCGTAGTCCTCCCGGAACGTCTCCAGAGCCTGCGTCGAGCGCCAGAAACCGACCGGCGGGTCCGGGCGCGAGAGGACGACGACACTGGTCAGGACCAGGGCGATCACACCGAGGAGGACGAGCACCCTTCTCCACTTTCCCATCCCCGCCCCTAACCGATCGGTTAATAATTTAACCGTAAGGTAAGCTGGTGGGCATGGCAAGTCAGAAGCCCCGGGAACCGACCCTGACCGAGCAGGCCCGCCGCGCCCAGCTCATCGACGTGACGACCCGGGTCATCGCCGAGCACGGATACGCGGGGGCCTCGCTCTCCCGCATCGCCGGGGCCGCCGGCATCACCAAGGCCGCGGTGCTCTACCACTTCCGCTCCAAGGACGCCGTCGTGCGCGCCGCCTACGAGCACGCGTTGGCGGGTCTGGTCGACCACGTCGGTGGGGCCGTCGAGGCGGCCGGGGTCGAGGAGGCGCCGGCGGCGTACGTCCGCTCGATGGTCGGGTACCTGCGGGACCACCCCCACCACACCCGTGTGGTCGTCGAGGCGTTGTCCCACGACGGCGGGGAAAGGCACTCGCGTGAGCGTTGGGGCCCTCTGGCCGACCTGATGGGCGCCGCACGGCGGGCGCGGGGCCTTCGGACGGACCTGGACCTGCGCACGGCCGCGCTCGTGGTCGGGGGCGGCATCGACGCGATCATCGGCGAGCACCTCGACCATCCCGACTACGACCCGGCCACCGCGGCCGAACTCCTCGTCACGATGCCCCGCCGGATCCTGTTCTCCGAGCACGACCGAGGCGAAGAAGAGGTCACCGACCGGACCCCTCGGAATTCCGTGGCAGATTCCCCACCGATCATGTAGGAAAGAGCCATGACGGCTTCCGTTCCCCTCCCCATGATCGCTCTTCCCGCCGGGGAGATCGTTCTGCGCGACGA
>CALGOD010000735.1 GCA_937957845.1 uncultured Nocardiopsis sp. | reverse complement strand
GCCGTGGTGGCGAGGGTGGACATGGTGAGTGCCGTGGCGGCCGAGAGGGCGAACAACGGTAGGCCCCTGGCACGTCCGGAGGACCGTTGCGGTCGGGGAGGCATGTGCGGGCTCCTTGGGGATTCGGGGGGTAGGGCCCGCCCGGGAAAGGAGATCTCCGGGCGGACGAGAATTCCCCATTAGTCTGGATAGGCCTCCGACACAGCGGCAAGGGGTCCTTTCGAGAAATTTCGAAGCGCTTCGACTATCGACCGGCGACCACACCGAATTGCAGGGTCGTCACCCGATCCGGCGTCAGGAACACCCTTTGTCCGCCCCCGTCCGGGGTGGTGATCACGGTGTGGCGGGGCTCCACCGAACGCAGCCGCGCGCACACCCGACCGTCGGACCACTCCATGCGGTCCACGATGATCCCGCCGCGTGCCCGCAGCCCCTCCACCCGGCCCGAGCCCCACTGGCGGGGAAGCGCGGGCAGCAGGTCCACGTAACCCTCACCGGATCTGGCCAGCATCGTGGCCACGACCGCGGGGAAGCCGCCTCCGATGTCCACGTTGAACAGGCTGCCCCGGTTGTGGGTGGGCACCAGCGTGGGCCGCCAGTACCGCGTGGCCAGCAGGGCCAGGGCCTCGTGGGCCTCGGCCGCCATGCCGAGGTTGGCCGCCGCCAGCCCCAATTGGACCAGGCCGAAGGCCATCTCGTCGGACTCCTGTCCGCGCCACCACCCCAGCCGGGCGCGCACGGCCGCGACGGCCGCCGCGCGCATGCGGGGCGCGGCGAAGGCCGGATCGGGTTCGTACCAGAGCGGATAGAGGTGGGAGGCGTGGCGGTGGCCGTGCCGTTCGGTCTGGGCGAGCGGCCCGGCGGGACCGGCCCATTCGGCGAGTTCGCCGCCGTCCGCGATCCGGTAACCGGGCAGACGCGCACCCAGACGGACCCAGCGGCGGGCGCCCGGTTCACCCAGAACATGGTGTGCGCGCACCAGGTTGCGGACGAGGTCGCGTACGACCGCCACGTCCATGGTGGCGTTGACCGTGGCCTGGCCATCGCCGTCCCCCGGGGTGTTCTCCGGTGAGTAGGAGGGACAGAAGCCCTCGTCGGTGAGGAAGTCCTCGTGGAACTCGGCCGCCGCGGTGAGGAAGGGCAGGGCCCTCTCCCGCAGGAACCCGCGGTCGCGGGTGTGGGAGTAGTGGTCCCAGTACAGGCGGGACATCCACGCCGCCCCGGCGGTCCAACACGTCAGGCACCACTCGGGTCCGAAGTGGTCGTGCCGACCGGAGGCGGAGGCGTGCGCGGGCAGGAGGACGCCCCCACAGTCGTAGAGCCGCCGGGCGTTCCGGGCCAGATCCTCCGCCATTTCGTCGAGCAGGTCGAACAGACCGGTCATCAGTTCGGGGGTGCCCGTGGCGTGCAGGGCCGCGACGGCCGAGGGCAGGTTGCCGTCGAAGGTGTACCCCGAGCGCCACGGGGGGTCGTAGGTGCCGCTCCACACGCCCTGGAGGGTGGGCGGCAGCTCACCGCAGCTGGAGATGATCGCGTACCGGCCGGCGTCGGTCAGTCTGGTCACCAGTTCGGGGGTGGGGTCGCAGGCCGAAAGCTCCTCCCCGAGGAGGTCGGACACGCCGGGGTCGGTGCCCAACTCCAGGCGGAAGCGGTCCATGAGGGCTCCGTGCACCGCGCGGTGGCGTTCGAGCATCGGGGCGAACCCCTCGTCGCCTCCGACCTCCCGGGCCTCCGTACCGTCGTCCGCGTTCCGTCCGACCCGCCCACCGGAAGCGGTGGTCCCTCCCACCACCCGTGCGCGCGGCGGCCCGGCCTTCTCCACCGTCACACGCGTCACGAGCCGCAGTCTGCGGACCCCTCGCAGTTCCAGACCCTCGTCGCCGACACGGACCCGCCCTTCCTCGGCGGTGACCGCACAGGTCACGGTGTACCCGGCCAAGGCGTCG
>CALGOD010000734.1 GCA_937957845.1 uncultured Nocardiopsis sp. | reverse complement strand
AGGGCACGCGGCTCGGCCGCGTGCCATGGGTGGGCCGCGGACGTCACCTCTCCGTGGACTCGGGGGCCTGCGTCGTCACGGGGGCTTCGGAGGCGGAGGCCGGGGCCAGGCCCTGACCCGGTGCGGGGACCCGGGAACCCGTGGCCGCGATCTCCTCGGTGATCATGCCGTGCGGTACCGGGCACCCCTGGGGGAAGGTGCCGATACGGGACGGGTCGTAGCCGTCGGGGTAGCTGCGGATGTTGGGACTCTGTCGGGCGAAGCGGGGTTCGGTGCGCGGCGGCATCAGCCGTACGATCCGGGCCCTCAACTTGAGCGCGCCGGAGCTGAGCCTGCGCCAGGCGGCCGAGGGCTCGGGGTAGCCGAAGGCCCGGATGAGAGGCTCGTCCAGCAGCGCCTTGGTGAAAGGGCGTACCAACGGCCGCTGCCAGGCGGGGTAGAAGTTCACCATCAGCTCGAGGGTGGCGTCGGAGACGGCCCGGCCCCCGTCCGTGTAGGCGAAGTGCTCGCGCTCGTAGGAGTCCATCAGTTCACGGAACTCCGCGTAGGTCCGGGGAATGTCCTTGATCCCCATGTATCTGCCGAGCTTGCGATAGTAGTGCGTGATCGCGGCGATCTCGTGCTCGCTCAGCCTGCGCCAGCCGTAGCCGTAGTCGTTGAGCCAGCGCACGGGCATGACGACGAAGGTGCTGAGCACGTATAGGTAGTCGTCGTTACTGATGTCGTAGGCGCGGTGCATCTGATTCATACGGCGCAGCGCGTCCCGGCCTCTGCCGGGGCCGAAACCGTGCTCCAGGATGTCGTTGAGGATCAGCGCGGTGTCGTCGTATCGGCGCTGGGTGCGCTCGGTGAACTCGCCGGTCCGGCCCAGCAGTTCGCCGACGCTGGGTACGGCGTAGGTCCGGTACAGGGCCAGCCCCAGGGCCTGTTCGATGTCCCAGGGGAACTCGTGCGCGCTGAGGATGCGCACGATCTGTTCGCAGTCGGCCTCTGCGTCCAGGGCGTGGATCCGGTCGCGCCACTCGAACCGCTTCATGGAGTTCTCCAGTCACCTTTGTGCGGACCCTCTCAGACGGGTCCATGGTCTGCGGGTGGGTGGTGCCTCACAGGCGTCCCACGGGGCGCACTTTACCTGGAAGCCCCTTGTGTACAGCGGTTCCGGTGCAAGTAATTTGTCGGAAACCATGAATTGTGTCCTAAATGTGCGCTTGTGACTGTTTTGGGGGGTGGGCAATGAAAAAGGGCCGGGGGTGTCACCCCCGGCCCCGAGCGCGCGCGTCTCAGGCCGCCATTTGTTCGACAACGCGGTTGACCAGCGTCAACAGTACGTTCTTGGCCGACTCGCGCTCCCGTGCGTCGCACAGCACCACCGGGATCGCCGGGTTCAGGCTCAGCGCCTCCCGGACCTCGTCGGGCTCGTAGGTGTGGGCGCCCTCGAAGCAGTTCACCGCCACCACGAACGGCACGCCCCGCCGTTCGAAGAAGTCCACCGAGGCGAAGCAGGTCTCCAGACGGCGCGTGTCGGCGATGACCACCGCTCCCAACGCACCCTCGGAGAGCTCCTCCCACATGAACCAGAACCGCTCCTGCCCGGGCGTGCCGAACAGGTACAGCACCAGCTGCTCGTTGATGGTGATGCGGCCGAAGTCCAGCGCCACGGTGGTGGTGGTCTTGGACTCCACGCCGGACAGGTCGTCGATGCCGTAGCTGGCCTCGGTCATCACCTCCTCGGTGCTCAGCGGTGCGATCTCGCTGACCGACGCGACCATCGTGGTCTTACCGGCCCCGAAACCCCCCGCCACGAGGATCTTCAGAGCCGCCGGAACAGGCGCCTGTGCGTCGTCAGAGTCTTTGGATGCCATCAAGAACCGCCTGGAGTACGTCCCGGCTTACCGGGCTCTTCGCTGTGTAGGGAGCACGGGCCAACGCGAGGCCGCGGTTGAGGAGGTCGCTCAGCAGGACCTTGACGACGGCCACCGGGATGTCCAGGTGCGCGGACACCTCGGCCACCGACTGGGGGCGGCGGCACAGCTCCAGGATGCGGAGCTGCTCCGGCTCCAGCGCCATCTCGTCGACCTCGGCCCGTTTCGCCGCGATCACCACGCTGATCATGTCCAGCTGGACGGTGTCCGCGTGGTCGCGGCCCTGCGCGATCACGTAGGGCCGAACGAGCGGTCCCGCGTCGTCCACGGACTCCTCGTCGTATCCGCCGACCACATCGCGTTGTGGCAGGTCGTGCGGCCTCTCCTCCGGTGAAGATCCGTTGTGCGCTTGCATGCCGTCCCCTAACGTGAGGCTTCTCCGGAAGCGCCCTCATGCCTGGGCGCGGCGTCCATGTAGCGGCCCACCTGCTCGACCAGCACGTTCATCTCGTAGGCGATGAGGCCGACATCGGCGCTCTCCTCGGCCAGCACGGCCAGGCACGCGCCCCGTCCGGCCCCGGTGACGAACAGATAGGCGTTCTCCATCTCCACCACGGTCTGCAGGACCTGACCGCCGCCGAAGTGGCGTCCGGTGCCCCGTGCCAGGCTCTGGAAGGCCGAGGCCACGGCGGACAGGTGCTCGGCGTCTTCCTTGACCAAGTCGCGGGAGCGTCCGATCAGCAACCCGTCGGCTGACAGCACGATGGCGTGCCGGGAGCCCACCGCGCGGTCGAGCAGCTCGTCCAACAGCCAGTTGATGTCCTTGCCCGCACCGCTTCCGTTGTCACGCTGGGCGCTTTCGGGAGTACTCGTCACGGTTACGTGTCCTTGTCGGTCTCGTTGGTCTGCTGCTTGCCTTCGCGCCGTCCGCGGTCGGTCCCCTGCTGGAACGCGGACATGTTCCGGCGTAGGCGAGCCAGCCGCTCCGTGTTCTCCTGGGGTGTGCTCGGGGCGGACGTGCCGCCCTCCGCGGGGTCGTTCCCGGAGTCCGATTCCAGGCTGTTCGCCAGCTGCGGCGCCAGGTTCTCCTGGGGGCGCCGCTTGGGCAGCGGCGGCCTACCTCCTCCGGCTTGGACCATGGACGGAGATCCGGCCCCGGAGGAGTCGGGAGAGGGGACCGCGCTGATCGTCGGCTTTCGTGTGGGCAGGGGAGGACGGTCCGGGTCCTTGGAATCGGCGGGGGCGTCTCCGGAGCCCGCGCCCAGGAGGTCTTCGCCGCCACCTGTCCAGGAACGCTCCGGAGGGGACGCGGCCTCGCCGGTGCCCTCATCGACCGGTGTGCAGACCGGGGACAGCACGGGCCTGGGGCCGTTGTCGGACTCCGTCGCACCGGGAGCCCGTTCGAGGATCTCGCGCACGTCCCACGTGTTCTCGGAGGTGTCGCTCTCGGGGAGGGCGGCGCGCTCCCCGGAGATGAGCTCGTGCGGCAGCAGGACGATCGCCTGCACACCCCCGTAGGGGGACGGGCGCAGGTGCACGCGGATGCCATGGCGGTGCGCCAGACGCGAGACCACGAACAGGCCGAGGCGCATCTTCTCGTTCAGGCGCATGACGTCGAATTCGGGAGGAGTGCCCAGGAGTTCGTTCGCGGACTTGAACTCGCTCTCGGTCATGCCCAGACCGCGGTCCTCGATCTCGATCGTCACACCGTTGGGCAC
>CALGOD010000733.1 GCA_937957845.1 uncultured Nocardiopsis sp. | reverse complement strand
GACATCCAGTCGTTGCGCACCAGGACCTGTCCGGGGCCGGGGTCTTGGACGGTGGTCTCCACGAGAGCGAAGTTCTTGGGGCGGGGTTCTCCGACGGGGCGGGAGACCAGGTGGATCTCCCTGCTGCTGACGGACATGGACGACCTTCCGGTACTCGGGTGGACGGCGAAGCCGTCATGTTGGCGGTGATGCTCACGCTCCGCCGCTCGGCGGACGCTCTGCGCCAACGTATCCGCCCGTCGGCGGTTCCGGTGGGGTGCGCCGTGGGAATGTCGGCGAACCGAACCCCGGGAGGTCTACGAGGATCACACGGTGTCGTGGAAGGCAGGGCTCCAGGGCCCCGAGCCGCCGTTCCGGGAGGGACCGGACCGTCGGTGCCCTCCGTTCTCTCGACAGCGACACGAAGAGGTGGAAGATCCATGGACACGGCACCGGGACCGAGCCCCGCACCCGCAGGAGCACCAGTTCCCGAATCCCGTCGGCGGCGGTCCCGGCCGATGGCCGCGTCGGCCGTACTGGTCGCGGTCGGACTGGTGGTGTTCGCCGGTGTCCGCCTGCTGGGACTCGAACGGGGCTTTCCCCTCGTCCCCCTGCTGGCCTACACCCCCTACGCGGTACTCGTCGCGTTGTCGGCCGCCGTGCTCACGGCCCTGCTGCGCCGCTGGACCGTGACGGTCGCGCTCGTGCTGGTGACGGTGGCGCTGACCTCGGTCGTGCTTCCGCGGGCCCTGACCTCGGATCCGGTCGCGGTGGAGGGCCCCCGGGTCCGGCTGCTGACGTTGAACACCCACTTCGGGCACACCCCGCCGGAGAACGTGGTGGGTCTGGTGCGTGACCTGCGGGTGGACGTGCTGGCGTTGCAGGAGGTCACTCCGGAGCTCGTCGAGGGGCTGTCCGAGGCGGGACTGGACGAGCTGCTTCCCCATGTGGTGGACCATTCGGCTCCGGCCGCGGCCGGGGGCAGTGTCCATGCGGTCCACCCGCTCACCGCGCTGGGCGATCCGGGACGTGACATCGGTTCGTTGGCGATGCCCCGTGCCGCCGTGGAGGTGCCGGGTCACACGGCCGGGCTGGAGGTGACGTCGGTGCATCCGATGTCACCTCGCCGTCCCTCCTCGATGGACGCCTGGTCGGACGGCCTGCGTGCCCTGCCGAGGGCCTCGACGACCGGACCGATACAGGTGCTGGCGGGCGACTTCAACGCCACGCTCGACCACGCGGAACTGCGCGCCCTCGTGGACTCGGGGTACGTGGACGTGGCCGCACACCGGGGAGTCGGACTCAGAGGCACCTGGCCGGTGGACGGTCCGCCCCTGCCGAAGGTCGTCCTGGACCACGTGCTCGTGGACTCCCGTGTCGGTTTCGGCGAACCGCTGGTGGTGACGGTCGAAGGATCGACCCACCGGGCGTTGTTCGTCGAGCTCACCCTGCCCGAGGAGTGATCCGGCGGGCGGATCCCGTGGAGGCGGGTCCGCCCCTCGACACCGGCGCAGGGTCTACGGTCGACCCATGAGCGAACTCACGGAACCGATGACGGGCACCCGCCTGCAGGTGGT
>CALGOD010000732.1 GCA_937957845.1 uncultured Nocardiopsis sp. | reverse complement strand
TGAGCGTGTAACCCTCACCGAGGGTGGTGATGTGCTCGGCCAGGAGCTCCTGGAGGTGGGCCTCGACGCCGTCCTTCTGCAGTCCCGGGTCCTTGCCCAGTTCGTGCGAGGAGTCGTGCATGATCTCCTCGATGGTCAGCACCAGCTTCTCGCCGGACTTGCCGTGCGTGACCGTCCACACGTCGGGACCGTCCTCCACGGTCTCCTCGCGTAGCTTGCAGGGCGGGTTCATCCAGTTCAGGGGTTTGAACGCCCGGTCGTCGGCATGGATGGACACGCTCCCGTCCGCCTTGATCAGGATCAGGCGGGGAGCCATGGGCAGATGAGCGGTGAGCCGGCCGACATAGTCGACACTGCACCGAGCGATGACGAGACGCACGAGAGGCACGTTACCCCCTCGACGGAGTGAGCGGAGCGGGACCGTGTGAGCGGGGTCGTGCCTTCCGTGTGGCGTCGATCGTGTCCACACTCGTGTGCCCGCGAAGGAAGGCAGTTGTGTCCTTCGCGCGTCATGACTGTGCGAGGACGCGACTCTAACGTCGCCAGAGGACGGTGACGGTCCGCAACACCCACACGACGAAGGGACACCTCATGTCGCTGACGGTCTCACCGGACCTGTTGGAGAAGGCCCAGCACGGTCCGGTCGACGATGCCGACTTCCTCTCCTGCATCAGGGAATCCCTGCCGTACGCCTGGGGCGTGGTCAGTGGCCTGGCCGAGGGGGCGCGGAACTCCGAGGCCGGTTTCGAGGCCAACGAGGTGCCTCCGCCGGGCGAGGACGAACGGGGCCAGTTGCTGCGCCTGCTCGCCAGCGACGCCATGCGGGGCGCGGTGGAGCGGCACTTCGGTCTGCGTCTGGCCTTCCAGAACTGTCATCGCGTGGCCCTGTTCTCTCCCGGGGCGGAGGCCGCCTACACCGAGTTCGTCTCCCCCAGGGCCCAGTTGCTGAACCAGTCTCCCGAACTCGTGGACTGCTGAGGCGGCGCCCCTCGGGGCGCAGGCGTGGCCGCCGCGTCAGGGGAGCGGCGCGGCGGCCACATGGTCGGAGCCCTGATGGCACTGAGTGCCTTGGTTGGGCATCCCGTGCGCGAAGGAGGAGAAGCAGCCCCGTACTCTGTGCGTATGGTGCAGGAATTTGACAAGGTCGGTGTCGTCGGACTCGGCACGATGGGCGCGGGCATCGCCGAAGTGTTCGCCCGTGCGGGGTTCAACGTCATCGGGGTCGAGATCGACCAGGCCGCCGTCGACCGCGGCCGAGCCCACATGGACAAGTCCCTCTCACGGGCGGTCGGCAAGGGCAAACTCACAGAGGACGAACGTGCCGGGATCGACAGCCGGATGACGTTCACCACCTCGCGTGAGGACCTCGCCGACGCGGACTTCGTCGTGGAGGCCGTCCCCGAGCACATGGACATCAAGAAGGACGTCTTCGGCGACCTGGACAGGATCTGCCCGCCCGGAACGATCCTGGCCACCAACACGTCGTCGCTGTCGGTGACCGAGATCGCCGCGCTGACCAGCCGCCCGGACAAGGTCGTGGGGCTGCACTTCTTCAACCCGGCGCCGGTCATGAAACTGGTCGAGGTCATCACCACGGTCTCCACCAGCGCCCAGACCGTCGACCTGGTCGCGGAGGTCGCCAAGCGCGTCGGCAAGACGCCCGTGGCGGTCGGTGACCGTGCCGGGTTCGTGGCCAACGCCCTGCTGGTGCCCTACATCAACGACGCCATCCGCCTCTACGAGCGCAAGATCGCCACGCGCGAGGAGATCGACTCCGCGGTCCAGAAGGCCGCGGGCCTGCCGATGGGCCCGCTCACCCTCGCCGACATGGTCGGCCTGGACGTGTGTCTGGCCGTCATGGACGTGCTGTGGGAGGAGTACCGCGACCAGCGCTACTCCGCCTCCCCGCTGCTGCGCCGTATGGTCGCCGCGGGACGTCTGGGCCGCAAATCCGGCCAGGGCTTCTACGCGGGCACCGACGAGGCGCCCGAACCGATTCCCACGGGGCGCTATGCCGAGATGATCCGTGAGGAGGAGACCCTGGACCTGGGCGAGATCCTTCTGGCCCCGCAGATCGACGACGCCATGCGCATGATCGGTGACGGCTACGCCACGGCCGAGGACGTCGACACCGCCATGCGCTTCGGCTGCGGATACCCCAAGGGCCCGACCGAACTCCTGGCCGAACGCGGCGCCGAGTCCGTGGTCACCACCTTGGTCGCGATGGGCGAGTACGGTCTGACCAGTGTGGCCGTGCCCGCGCCGTTGCTGATGGACCAGTTGCCCGACGCCGAGGAACCTCACGGGGGGTGCGCCTGCCAGGATTAGGATCCGCTCTCCGAAGACCCTCCCGCGCGCGGTCGGAGCACGCCGGGGGTCGTAAGGAGAACACGGCCGAGAGGGGGGACCTCAGGGGTGTGGACCCCCGGGGTTCCGCCCGGTGTCGGACCGCTGAGCCCGGACGGCCACCGCGCCGAACGACATGTTCGTGGCGGCGGCCACCACCCGTTCTCTCCTAGGCTGGAAACGTGAGCCCGCGTCGTAACTCCTCCCGTCGCCAATCCTCCCGGAGACGCCGCAAAGCGCCCGGCGGTGTCCCCGAAGACGAGGACGCCCTCATGCTGCGCATCACCGGTGGACAGCGCCGTGAGACCGGTCCCGACGGGGAATGGGTCATGCGCCGCATCCCCGGAGCGGCGGCCACCAAGGTCTACCGCTGTCCCGGTTGCGCGCAGGAGATCCCCGTGGGCATGCCCCACATCGTGGCCTGGCGGCCCTATGGGGACGGCGGCGACCGGCGTCACTGGCACTCCTCCTGCTGGGACCGGCGCTCCCACCGCGCACCACGACCTCCCCGCTGACGAGCCCAAGGTCACCGACACACACGAGGAGCCATGGAGATCCGAGCCACCACGGTGCTGCCCGCCGTGAGACGACCCATCACCCTGTACACCGCCGACGGTCTGGAACTGGTCGGAGAACTGGCTCTGCCCGAGGAGCGTGAGCCCAAGGCCACCCTGGTGTGCCTGCACCCGCTGCCCACCGCCGAGGGCATGATGGACAGCCACGTCCTGCGCAAGGCCTCCTTCCGTCTGCCCGCCCTGGCCGACATCGCGGTACTGCGGTTCAACACCAGGGGCACCAGCTCACGGCACGGCACCAGCCAGGGCGAGTTCGGCGAGGGCGAGACCGAGAAGCACGACGTCCTCGCCGCCATCGAGTTCACCGAGTTCGAGGAGCTTCCCGACCCCTGGTTGCTGGGATGGTCCTTCGGCACCGAATTGGCCCTCAAATGGGGAGCCGACCCCCAGGTCAAGGGGGCCATCCTGCTGTCACCGCCGCTGCACCGGGCGGACGAGTCCGACATGCGGGCCTGGGCCGAGACGGGCAAGCCCGTGGTCGCGCTCGTGCCCGAGCACGACGACTACCTGCGTCCGGCCGAGGCCCGTGAGCGCTTCAGGCCGCTCACCCAGTGCGAGGTCGTCGGCGTGGAAGGGGCCAGACACCTGTGGGTGGGCGAGCCGTACGTGCGCCGGGTACTGAACGAGATCGTCAAGAGGGTCAACCCCGAGGCGTATCCGCTGCCCGTGGAGTGGGACGGCCCGTACGAGAAGGACACCCAGCCCCTGCGCTAGGTGTACCTGACCTGACAGGTCGGTACACCTAGGCGACGTTCTTCGGGACCCGGCCGCCGACGGGAACCCTCGAAGTCCGCGGACCCCTCAGGACCCCGCGCGGCCGGGCAGGGGTTCTTCCGAGACCGAACCCGGAAGAACCGCACCGATGACGAAGGGCCTGTCCTCCCCGAGCGGGG
>CALGOD010000731.1 GCA_937957845.1 uncultured Nocardiopsis sp. | reverse complement strand
CTGGAAACCGTCGTTCCACTCCCCCACCACCTGGTAGGAGGCCTCACAGTCACCCACGGGCGGATCCGTCGGCGGGTCCGTCGGCTCCTCGGTCGGCGGCGGGTCCACAGGACCTCCGCCACCGCCGTAGATCGGTGCCTCCACGGCCGTGGAGGCGATGCCGTCGGGTCCGTGGAAGATGCGCTCGCCCCAGGGGGTGAGGCGGTCGACGTCGAAGTCCTCGACCATGTCCAGGTACTCCACGGGGCTGCCGTTGCCGCTCCAGGACCAGCCGATGTAGCCCAGGCCGAGGCGTTCGCTGTGGGCCATGATGGCGTCCTCGTCGGGGTTGCCGTCGGAGTGGTCGTGGCCGAACTCGCCGATCACCAGCGGCAGGCCCGCGTCGACGAAGGACTCCAGGTAGGAGACGACCGTGGCCTCCTGCTGGTAGACCCCGTACATGTGGATGGAGAACACCGTGTTGCCGTGCGGGTCGGAGTCGAACACCGACCGGGCGTTGTCACGCATGACGCCCTGCCAGTCCTGGCCCCAGTTGGGCGCGTCGACGACCAGTGTGTGGTCGAAGCCCGCGTCGCGCAGGCGGTTGATCGCCGCACTGGTGTCGCCGGCCCAGCCCTGGTTGACCGACGCGTCGTTGCCGTAGGGCTCGTTGCCGATGTTGACGAGGATGTGGTCCTCCTCGCCCTCCACGGCGTCCTGCACGCGCAGCCAGTAGTCCACGGCCCGGTCCAGGGAGACGGCCTCGGACTCCTCCCCGTAGCCGGTGGTGTCGTGCACCTCCAGCATGCAGATCAGTCGGTTGGCCTTGCACTCGGAGACGACGTCGGCCACGTCGCCGACATCGTTCTCCTGCCATCGGTCGCCGCTGCTGAGGACGACACGGACGGTGTTGGCGCCAAGGGACTTGATGTCGGCGAAGGCCCCGGTCCGGTGGGTGTACCAGGCGTGGGGGTGGCTGACGCCGCGGATGACGAAGTCGTTCCCGGCGGCGTCGACCAGGCGGCCGTCGCTGACTTGGAAACCTGTGTCGGCGTGGGCGGGCAGGGTGTGCACGAAGAGCGCCGCCACCAGGGTCAGGACCGACCCCAGGGCGATCAGTAGGCGTTGGGCCATCACGGAACTCCAGTCGGAAGGGCGAGACGTCGTCGGTTTACAGGGATCCACCGTTCTCGTGGTGGTGAGGTGGGTGCCGGGGAGGCGACCGCTGTTCCCCGGCACCCGGTCATGTCGCAGGCGTGGCCTGTTCCGGGGTGGACACGTCTACGTGGCGGACATCGCCCTCTCCTCAGTCGGGTCAGCCGTGGATCAGGAGCTCGCGCACGTCAGCTGAGGTGTGCCGACGGTGCCGTTGTGGGTGCCCACGAAACCGAACGTGGTCGACTGCCCCGAGGAGAGCGTCCCGTTGTGGGCGACGTTGGTCGCGGTGATGTTCGAGCCGCTACTGCTCACCGAGGCGTTCCAGGCATGGGAGACACCCTCACCACCGGTGAAACTCCACGTCACCGTCCAACCCGTCAGATTCGACCCCGCGGTGACGGTCACCTCCGCCTGGAAACCGTCGTTCCACTCCCCCACCACCTGGTAGGAGGCCTCACAGTCACCCGCGGGCGGATCCGTCGGCGGATCCGTCGGTTCGGGGCCCGGTCCCGGGTTCCCGTCGCCGCCCAGCACCTCGTGCAGTGCCCAGTAGGCGGGCTTGTGCTGGTAGTTCTCGTCGATGGGCAGCGCGGCGCCCTCCCCGCTGAAGTGGTCGGGGACCCAGGAGTAGGCGTCGGTGACGCCCCACACGATCACGCCCGAGCATCCGCTGACCGCGTAGCAGGCGTTGGCCACGGCCTCGTAGTCCCTCGCCTGCTGTTCCAGCTTCTGCTGGGTGGCGGGCATCTGGATACGGATGTCCAGCTCGGTGATCATCACCTCCAACCCCAGGTCGGCGAAGCGCTGGATGTTCTGCTGGATGTCGGAGGGCAGCTGCCCGGAGATCAGGTGCCCCTGCATGCCGATGCCGTCGATCGGCACGCCTTGGGCCAGCAGGTCCCTGACCAGGTCGTAGTAGGCGTTGCTCTTGGCGTTGATCCCGTCGATGTTGTAGTCGTTGATGAACAGCCTGGCGTCGGGGTCGGCCGCCCTCGCCATCCGGAAGGACTCGGCGATGAAGTCCTCCCCGAGCGTGCGGTGGAAGACCGAGTCACGGAACCGGGCGTCGTCGCCGATCGGCTCGTTGACCACGTCCCAGGTGTCGATCTGTCCGCGGTAGCGCCCCATCGTGGTGTTGATGTGGTCCCGCATGACGCCCCGCAACTGGTCGGGGGTGAAGTTGCCGTCGGCCACCCAGGACGGGAGCTGGCTGTGCCACACCAGCGTGTGGCCGTGGATCATCTGGTCGTTCTGTTCGGCGAACTCCACGATCCGGTCGGCGTTGGTCCAGTTGAACTGCCCCTGCTGAGGCTGGACCGTCTCCCACTTGAGGTCGTTCTCGTGGGTGACGGAGTTGAACTCGGCGGCGGCGGTCCGCGCGTAGTCCGACTGGTTCAGGTGGTGGGACGCGATCGCGGTCCCCATGCGCACGCCCCGCTGGTCGGCCAGTTCACGCAGGGTGGCCTGCTGTGCCTGCGCCGCTTCCTCGGCCGACACCGGGGTGGCGCCCCGTACGTGGGTGTCGGCCAGGAAGCCGCCCGTGACGAGGGCGAGGGCGAGGGCGACCGCGCCCACGGTCCTGTGCCCAAGGTGTCTTCGCCCCTTGGTCATCGACATGGTGTTCCTTTCTTCGGTGTGGGGGTGGGGCGGGCGCTGGTGGGAGCGCCCGCCCCCTTCACGGCGAAGGACCGCTAGGAGTCGTCGCCGAACAACTCGCCATGGGTGGCGAGGGCCGTGGCCACGTCGACCTGCGCCCAGAACCGGTGGTAGGTGAACTCGGGCACCGGGCCACCGTCGAGGTAGGCCTGGACCTGCGACCAGTTCGGGTCGTCCTCGTAGAAGGAGCGGATCGACAGGAAGGTGGAGTCGGAGTCGATCGGGTCCCCGTTGGGCATCTGGCCGCTCCATCCCTGCGGGACGTAGAGGCCTCCGTCGGGGGAGTCGAAGGGGTCGTCGAAGCGCGCGTAGTCGGCCCGCTCCTCGGGGATGGCCACGCCCAGGTCGTCCTGGTGGACCAGCAGTGCCTCCAGCAGCCCCTCCGCCACCTCACGCGACTCGGTGTCACCGCTGGCGGCGGAGTAGTGCATGAGGGTCTTGGCCAGACCGGCGGCGATACCGACGTCCTGGTTGTGCGAGACGACCTCGACGCTCAGTCCGGGGTTGCCGGTGGGCTCGCCCGTCCAGGTGTCGGGCTGGCCGCTCCACTCCATGTCGGCGGGGATGGCGAACTCGCCGTTCTCTCCGACGGTGGTGTTGTCGATGGCCCAGGGCACCCAGTCGTCCAGGATGTCCCCGGCGCGCTCGTCACCGGTGATGCGGTAGTACTCGGCCACCCGCTCGATGTCCCAGATCTGGAATCCGAACCAGCGGTTGGAGGGCGGGTCGTGCCAGACCGGCTTCTCGTCGTAGTACAGGCCGTAGAAGGTCGACGTGCCCGCGGGCGGCTGGGCGTAGGTGCCCTCCCAGCTGTTGGTCGCACCGCCGGCGATGGCTCCGTCGGAGGACTGCAACCACTGGAGGAACTCCAGTTGCCGGTCGAGGCTGGTGGCCCAGTCCTCGGTTCCGGTGGGCGACTGCGGCCGCAGTGCGTCCGTCTCCGACAGCGCGTAGGCGGCCATCACGTTCTGGTATCCCTGGTGGGCGGAGGATCCGCCGATGCGCCAGGCCCAGGGGTATTCGGCGCTTTCCAGCGCCCCGCCCCAGGAGTAGTACCAGGACATGAGGTAGTGCGCGGAGTTCTTGCCCGATCCGGGTGGGCAGGACTCGGCGCCCACGCATTCGCCGACCTCCTTGAAGTACTTGTCGAACATGGCGTAGCGCAGGTAGTCGCCCATCTTCGCCGCGTTGGACACGCTCTCGGCGATGGCCGCCTCGTTGCCCTGCTCGGAGGCCCACTCGTGCGCGAGGTAGGCCACCTGGACGGCGCGCGCGTCGGCGTCGGGCGCGTTGGTGTAACGCCACTGCTCGGAGTAGTTCTCGTCGTCGGTGAACAGGTCGAGGAATCCGTTGTCACCGCCGTGCGCGAAGGTCTCGCAGGAGGGGTGCGGGACCGTCTCCCAGACGGACTCGTTGGAGCCGCGTTGGAAGGTGTTGATGTAGGCGGGCAGGTCATCGCTGCCATCGCCGCAGAACCCGTATCCGTAGGCGTTGTCCACGTCCAGCAGCCAGTGCATGCCGTAGACCTCGTCGGTGCCGTAGGTGCTGCTGAGCTCGTTCGCCAGGGGGTCCTGACCGACCTGGACGTCGGGGGTCAGCGGCATCGGGTAGTCGCTGGGGTCCAGTGACTCGGGGATGTAGGTGGCCGGATCGGAGGGGTCGTAGGAGGCGTTGGTGGGCTGATCGGCCGTGCCCGGGATGATGAAATTCTCCATCGACTCCCACGACTCGTTGAAAGGCCCCCAGTCCCCGGTGATCCTGCCGTAGGTCGCCTCCAGCCACAGGTAGTAGCTGTAGGCCTCGGAGG
>CALGOD010000730.1 GCA_937957845.1 uncultured Nocardiopsis sp. | reverse complement strand
CGTCTCCACCGGATCGAGTCCCTCGGGGGGCCGTGGAGCGGGGGCGGAGGTGGACCGGTGTTGTTCGGACATCGCGACGTCTCCTTCGAAAAGGGAGCCGCCCTACTGAGCAAGCGCTTTCCGGTAAGCGCGAAACCAAGCGGGGGGTGATGGACGTGGGCATCCCGGCCGTGGGCGTCCGCCGCCGTGGTGCGGCACGTCGACGTACGGACCCGCTCATGGGGTCTCCTCCCGTCGTGTCAGGGGTCGGAGGAAGGCCAGGCCGTCGACGGCGATGGCGTCCTGACTCGCCGCCAACGGTCGCCAGACGGAGGCCGCCGTGGCGATGCTGGCATTCTCCGCTGTGAAGGACTCGATCACCAGGGGCCCTCGGTATCCCGATTCCTCCAACGCGTCGAGGATGCCGACCCAGTCCAGGTGGTCGGCGCCGGGGGCGCCCCGATCGTTGGCGCACACCTGCACGTGCCCGATGCGTCCGGCGGCCCGCCGGATCGCCGCCGCCACGTCACGCTCCTCGATGTTCATGTGGTACACGTCCAGGGCCAGCCCGCAGTGCCCGTCCGGCAGCAGGTCGAGCAGCTCCAGTCCCTGGTCCACCGTGTTGAGCACGCTGGTCTCATACCGGTTGAGGGGTTCCACCGCCAGGCCGACCCCCGCGGTCGAGGCGTGCTCGACCACGGGGATCAGCGCTTCGGCCAGCTCCGTGACGATCCCCGTCCGCTCTCGCGGGGACATCCGCCACGTACGGCCGACCGAGGCGTAGGCCGGGCCGGCGATGACGGAGGAGCCCACCGTCGCCGCCGTGTCCACGACCTTTCTGAGGTAGTCCTGGGTGCGCGTACGGGTGGCCGGGTCGGTGGCGACGAGCTCCCGACCCGGCCCCATGACCAACACGACGCCGGCCGCCAGGCCCAGCCCGTCCAACAGGGCCCGGGCACGCCGGGGGTCCCAGTCGCCGACCTCCTCCACGGGGAGCTCGATCATGTCGAACCCCCACTCCGCCACCCGGGGCGCGATCCGCTCCAGTCCGGCGTCGGTCAGCGGCGACGTCCACACCCACGTGTTGACCCCCAGCGCGCGCATTCTCCTACCTCTCCGTCCAGGCCTCGGGGAAGCCCGGCAGGTCCTCGCCGCCGAACTTGGCGTAGTGCAGGGACGGCATGTCCTCGTTACGCCGCAGGTACTCGTCCAGCTGGTCCTGGCGGACCGGCTCCTGCGGCAGGACCCACTCGGAGGGCACCTCCTCGCCGGCGAGGATCATGCTCGCGGCCAGGACCGGTGTCCGCCACTGGAAGTTGGAGTAGACCGGCGCGATCGCGGTGAGGTCCTCCTCCTGCCACTTGCGCATGAAGCTCAGCTCGTCCTCTCCGGAGATCACCGGGTAAGGCTGCCCGGCGTCCTCGAAGGCCTCCAGCGCCGCCACGGCGCCGTCCCCGGCGTCCATCCAGATGCCGTCGACCTCGCCGCGCTGCAGGTGCTGGGAGACCAGGTCCTTGATCTTGGCGCCGTCGCCCTCGGTGAACTCGTAGCCGAGCACCTCCAGCTCGCTGTCACCGAAGACCTGCTGGGCCGCCGCCCACCGGTGTTCGAGCACGTCGACGCCGGGGAGGATGCGCAACGCCAGCACCTTCGACCCCGGATCCAGGTTCTCGACCAGGAACTCGGCCGCGTCCGCACCGAAGGCGTAACCGCCGATCGGGTGGATGAAGGTGACCATGCAGTCGCTGTCGACGCCCCGGTCGAAGACCACGACCGGGACACCGCTCTCGCAGGCGGTCTCCACCGCCGGGGTCAGGGTGGCGGTGGTGGACGGCGAGATGATGATGACGTCACAGTCCCCCGAGTCCACGAACGCCTGGATGTCGGAGATCTGCTGGTTGTCGTCGTCGGCGGCGTCGGAGACCCGGAAGTCTCCGACGCGCCCTTCCTCCCGGAGCTCCTCCACCTGCTGTTCCATGGTGATGAAGCCGGTGACGCGCCAGGGGTTGGACACCGAGGCGTTGGAGAAGCACAGGGTCGCGTCCTCGGGGGCGTCGTGGGCGAACCCGGAGGTGTCGATCCACTCCGGCTCGATCGCCTGCAACCAGGGCTGGTCCTCCGGCCCCTCCGGAGTGATCTCGCGCTGGGCGAGCTGGGCCTCGTACTCGGCCTGGTCGAACCACTCCCCGTCCGGGGTCGACCCGGCCTCGCCGTTGCCTCCCTCGGACGAGTCGCCCGGAGTGTCCGTCGTACACGCCGTGAGCATCAGTGTCAGGCCGGCGGCGCCGGCGAGCAGCACGCGGGGGACGCGCATGGTTACCTCCTGGAAGAGCCGAGCGGCCGCTCGGTCGGATGGTCCGGTCGCCGTCGCAGGCGCTCCGGCAGTCGAAGGTCGCCCCGGCGGGCGGCGTAGGCCACCGCGGCGATGATGATGAGACCCTGCACCGACGGCTGGATCGTCGAAGGCAGGTAGAGCTGGTTGAACAGGGTGAACAGGGCCTCCACGGTCAGCGCTCCCAGGACGGCGGCGACCACGGTGCCGCGCCCGCCGCCCAACACCACCCCGCCGAGCACGACGGCGGTGATGGCGGTGAACTCCAGCCCCTCGCCGACCTGCGCGGTCACCCCGGCGAACCCGCCGATGAGGACGGCGGCGACGGTGGCCAGCAGCGAGGAACCGACGAAGGCCATGGTGCGCACCCGCCACACACGCACACCCGAGAACGCGGCGGCGACGTCGTTGTCACCCGTCGCGACGAGGGCGCGGCCGAAGGGCGAGCGCATGCAGAACACCGCCGCCACGGCCACCACCAGCGCGATGACCAGCGCCCACGGGACCTGACCGAAGAAGGGCACGCCCTCGATCCCACCGCGTCCGGGCACACGGAAGGACTCCGACAGGGCCCCGGTGGGCGCACCGCCGGTCCAGTAGCGCACGGCGCCGAACAGGATCAGCATCGTGCCGAGCGTGGTGATGATCGACGGCACCCGCAGCAGCGTGGTCACCAGGCCGTTGACCAGGCCCACCACCAGGCCGAAGACCAGCATCAGGCCGATCACCGGCAGGGTCATCGACTCCTCGCCGTCGATGAGTCGCGCCGCGATCACCACCTGCGCGCCCACCAGTGAGCCGACCGACAGGTCGAACTCCCCGGAGACGATCACCAGGTACTGGCCGACCGCCAGGATCACCAGCGGTGCCGCCTTCTTGGCGAAGGCCATCAACGGCGGACCCTCGAAGAACGACGGGTTCTGCGTGGCGATGACGACGAAGATCAGAGCCAGCAACAGGGCGACGGTGGCCGTGCCGCCCTGGAACGACGCGGCGAGCGCCGAGCGCGGAGAGGGGGTGGGGGACGTGCCCGTGTCCGGGGTCATCGGCGGCCTCCGAGGGCTTGCGGGGAGGGACCGGGGCCCGCCGCCTCGCCGGGGGAGGGGCGGGCTTCGGGGACGGGATCCGGATCCGGTGAGGGCGCGCCACCGGAGGGGAAGCGCACGCGCGTGGCGGCACGGGAGTGCCGGCCTCGGGCGTAGACGGCCACCGCGGCGATGACGATCACGCCGCGCAGCACGTCCTTGACGAACGGGTCGACCGCCAGCACGTTGAAGACGGTGTCGAGCGTGGCGAGGATGAACACCCCCGCGATCGTCCCGGCCACCCCACCGCGACCGCCGAGCAGGTAGGTCCCGCCCAGCACCACGGCCGCGATGGCCTCCAGTTCGTAGCCGTTGCCGTAGACGGTCGCGCTGCCGGTGCCGAAACGCGCCGCCAGCAGCAGCCCCGCCGTCCCGGCCATGACCGAGCACAGCACGTGCGCGGTCACGGTGGGCACCTCCGGGCGGATCCCCGACAAGCGGGCGACCTCGGCGTCGCCGCCGACGGCGTAGATGTGGTAACCCATCCGGCTCCGCCGCAGGAACAGCACCGCCGCCACGGCCACGGCCAGCATGACCAGGGTGGACACGGGCAGCACACCGATCCTGGTGTATCCGAAGACCTGGAAGGCCGCGGGGATCTCCCCGGCCGGCCCCTGGAACTCGGTGTCGAGATACCCCTTGATGATCAACCCCGCGCCCAGGGTGGCGATGAAGGGGTTGACCCCCAACCTGGTGACCACCAGCCCGTTGACCAGACCGATCAGACCCGCCAGGCCCAGGGCCGCGCCCACGCCGAGCAGGATGCGGGAGGGGTCGCCCGCCATGGTGGTGGCCGCGACCACGGTGGACAGCGCCGCGACGTAGCCCACCGACAGGTCCAGGGAGCGGCACAGGATCACCAGGGTCTGACCGATGGCCAGGAACCCCAGCAGGCTGCTGCGGGTGAACAGGTCCACGGTGTTGGCGGTGGTGAACAACTCACCGCCCCGCGTGGCCACGAAGGCCGCGCTGAGCGCGAGCAGCAGCACCAGGGCCAGGTAGACCATCGCGGTGGTGCCGAGGCGGGGGACGCGCGTGGGGAGAAGCGCGGTGCGTGTCACGAAGCGGCCTCCTCGTGCCGTGCGGAGGGGCCCTCGCCGCCGTCTCCGGTGGGCGGAACGGGGCCGGAGGAGGGGGTCGGGGGAGGAACCGAGGCGCCGGCGCTCTCCCCGGAGTCGTCGACCACCTCGTCACCGGAGGCGGACAGGGTGCGGGGATCGTCGACCGCGGGATCGGGATCGCCCCCGTGGGGCGAACCCGTGGCCATCGCCATGACGGCCTCCTCACCGGACCCGCCGGGAAGCTCGCCCGCCACCCGGCCGTCGCGCAGCACGACCAGTCGGTCCGACATCCCGATCAGTTCGGGCAGTTCCGAGGAGATGAGCACGATGGCCACGCCCGCCGCGGCCAGTTCGCGCATCAGCCGGTAGACGGCCTGTTTGGCGCCCACGTCGATACCGCGCGTGGGCTCGTCGAGCACCATCACCCCGGGTTCGGCGGCCAGCCACTTGGCCAGCACCACCTTCTGCTGGTTGCCACCGGACAGGTACCGCACGTCCTGGCCGTGGCCCGCGCGTGCGACCAGCTCCACCGAGGACAGGATCTCCGGCAGCCGCCGTGCCCTGCGGGCCGAACCGAAGGGCCAGACCGCATCCAGGACCAGGCGGCCGTTGGCCGCGATCGACTGGTTCAGGGCCAGTCCCTGCGCCTTGCGGTCCTCGGTGACCAGGACCAGACCGGCGCGCACGGCCTGGCGGGGTGAGCGCACGTGGATCCGGCGGCCGTCCACGGCGACCTCGCCCCGGGTGAAGCGTTCGATCCCGAACAGGGCGTGGGCGATCTCGGTGCGCCCGCTTCCCTGGAGCCCGCCCAGACCCAGGATCTCTCCTCCGCGTACCTGGAAGCCGATCCCGTCCACCTGGGAGTTGCCCCCGCCGGAGACCGACAGCCGGACCCTGCCCACGTGTTCGCCGTGCGGTGCGAGGCGGTCGGGGAAGACCGCGGAGACCGGACGGCCCACCATCTTGCGGACCAGCTCGGCGGGGGTGACCGCCTCGGCGGGCACCGTGTCGACCAGGCGGCCGTCCTTGAGGACGGTGATGGTGTCGGCCAGGTCGAAGATCTCCCGCATGCGGTGCGACACGTACAGCACCGCCACACCGCGTTCGCGCAGCCGGCCGATGATCCGGTACAGCACCTCCACCTCGTGGTCGGCCAGCGCGGCGGTCGGCTCGTCCATGGAGATGATGCGCGCGTCGTGGGAGAGCGCCTTGACGATCTCCACCACCTGCTGCTCGGCCACCGACATCGCCCCCACCCTGGCGCGGGGGTCGATGCCGCGCAGGTCCAGCTCGGTCAGGAGTTCGGCGGTGGCGCGTTCCATGGCGCGGCCGTCCACCCATCCCCGGCGGCGGATCTCCCGGCCCAGGAAGACGTTCTCGGCGACCGTGCGCTCGGGCAGGAGGTTGAACTCCTGGAAGACCGTGGACACGCCCGCGCGCTGGGCCTGGAGCGGGTGCTCGAAGGAGACCGGGGTCCCCGCCAGCTCGACGGTCCCCTCGTCCGCGCGATGCACTCCGGCCAGCACCTTCATCAGGGTGGACTTGCCCGCGCCGTTCTCGCCGACCAGCGCGTGCAACCGTCCTGGACGCAGTTCCAGGTCCACCCCGTGCAGGACGCGCACGCCCAGGAAGGACTTGGTGATGCCGCTCATCCGCAGCAGGGGCGGGCCGGTCATCCCTCCTCGACCTCCGCCACGTCCACCCAGCGCCGCTCCCGGTCCGAGAGCAGCACGGCCTCGGCCAGGACGGCGGCGCGCAGGCCGTCCTCGAACACGGGCAGGCCCTCGGGAGGGTGCCCGGCGATGGCGGCGGCGGTGTCGGCCACCAGCGCGTTGAAACAGTCCTGGTAACCCTGGGGATGCCCGACGGGCACGGTGGACAGGCGTGCGGCGTCCGCGCTCAGGTCGGGGTCGTCACGGGTGATGGTGCCGGTGCGGCCCCGACTGCCCGCCCAGAGGGTCTCGGGGTTCTCCTGGTCGAAGAGCAGCGACCCCTCGGTGCCGGAGACCTCCAGCACCAGCCGGTTCTTGCGTCCGGGGGAGACCTGGCTGATGACGGCGTTGCCGATCACGCCGCCCGCGGTGGAGAACTGCAGGGAGACCAGGTCCTCGGTGTCCACGGCGCGGCCGTCGCGGGTGTCGTTGACACGGGAGGTCCGGGCGCTGACCGCGGTGATGCGGTCGCCGGTGACGAACTCCAGCATGTCGCACCAGTGCGAGCCGATGTCGCCGAAGGCGCGGGTGGCTCCGCCGCGCACGGGGTCGACCCGCCAGTTGTCCTCGTCGGGGTAGAGCAGCCAGTCCTGGAGGTAACCGCCGTGGGCGAGGGTGATGCGACCGAGGGAGCCGGCGGCGACCTGGGCGCGTGCCTCGCGGGCCATGGGATGGAAGCGGTAGACGAAGGGGACCACGGCGACCCGGCCCGCCTCGCGTGCGGCCTCGACCAGACCGCGCGCGGTGCCGGCGTCGGTGGCCAGCGGCTTCTCGCACACCACGTGCTTGCCCGCCTCCAACGCGGCCAGGCTCAGCGGGGCGTGCAGGTCGTTGGGGGTGCACACGTGGACCACGTCCACGTCGTCACCGCGGACGAGTTCGAGGGCGTCCCCGTGGGCTCGGGCGATGCCGTGGGAGGCTCGGAAACGCTCGGCCTTGTCCAGGGAGGACCCCGCGACCCCGACGACCTCACCGCCGAGGGCGCGGACGGCGTGGGAGTGGACCCGGCCCATGAAGCCGGTGCCGATCACCGCGGCGCGGTAGGGGCGCGGGGAGGTCGGTCCGGCGTCCGCCGCCTCACCCAGGTTTGTGGCCTTGCTCACTGACATGCGTCGAACGGTACGCCGGACTTATGTCGATCGTCAAGCATAAGTTGTCTGAACTGGCCTCATTAGAGTGTTGCCCGGAAGCCAATAGATCCTGTGCTTCACTGTTCGCATGACGGAAGAAGCGCTGACCCCCACGGAGGGACCCGGCTCGACCGGCGCTCCGACCACCGCACCCGGTGCGGGCACCCTGCTCCGGCTCCTGCGCGACGGCAGGCCGCGCACCCGCTCGGAACTGGCCTCGGTCACCGGTCTGGCCCGCTCGACCGTCACCCAACGTGTGGACGCCCTCCTCGCCAGCGGACTCATCGGCCCGGCGGGCGAGGCCGCCTCCACCGGAGGAAGGCCGCCCACCACCTTCTCCTTCCGACCCGGCGCACGCGTGGTCCTGGCCGCCGACCTCGGCGCCACCCACGCCCGGATGGCCCTCACCGACATGTCCGGGACCGTGCTCGCCGAGGAACGCGCCGACCTGGACATCGCCCTGGGCCCCGAACCCGTCCTGGACTGGGTCGTGGACACGGGCCGCCGCCTGCTGGACGACGCGCGGCGCACCACGGGCGAACTGCTCGGCCTGGGCGTCGGCCTGCCCGGCCCCGTCCAACACTCCACCGGACGCGCGGTCAATCCGCCGATCATGCCCGGCTGGGACGACTTCGACGTCCCCGGCTACGTCCACGACCGGATCGACGTCCCGGTCCTGGTGGACAACGACGTCAACATCATGGCCATCGGGGAGCACCACACCGCCTGGCCCTCGGCCAGCCACCTGATGTTCGTCAAGGTCGCCACGGGCATCGGCTGCGGGATCATCAGCGAGGGCCGCGTCTACCGGGGCGCCCAGGGAGCCGCCGGCGACATGGGCCACATCCACGTCCCCAGCGGAGACGACCGCCCCTGCCGCTGTGGGAACACCGGCTGCCTGGAGGCGGTGGCCAGCGGCGCCGCCCTGGCCGCCTCGCTCACCGCAGAGGGGGTCCCGGCCGACGGGGCCCGCGACGTGGTGGAACTGGCCCGCAGCGGATCGGTGCCCGCGCTGCGCGCACTGCGCCAGGCCGGCCGCGACATCGGCGAGGTCCTGGCGGCCTCGGTCAACATGTTCAACCCGTCGGTCATCGTCATCGGCGGAGCACTCGCCCAGGCCGGCGACCACCTGCTCGCCGGAGTACGCGAGGTCATCTACCAGCGCTCACTGCCGCTGGCCACCGAACACCTGAGCATCGTCTCGTCGATGGCGGGCGAGAGCGCGGGCGTGGTCGGCGCCGCCGCCATGGTGATCGAGCACTGCCTGAGCCCCGCACACGTGGACGCGCTGGTCAACGGGGCCTGAGGTGGTCCATCAGGGCCCGGAAACGCTCCCAGGCGTCCGGCTCCACACCGTCCCCGATCCGGTACCACACCAACGGCGTCAGCGGAGAACCGAAGGCCTCACCCTCCACGGGCGCGGCCATCGCCCTCTCCCGCCCCGCTTCCAGGACCCCCTCCGGGCCCACGGCCAGCCCCACCGGAACGGACACGCCCGCCCATCGCGGCGCGTACGACAGGTCAGCGCGCCCCAGCCCGCGGTGCACGGTCATACTGCGCAGGCCGTCCCTTGAGGCCAACTCGTTCAGCAGCGGGGTGAGAGCCTCCAGGTCCGGCTCCTCCCCGGGCGGATACGCCACGGAGAACAGGATCCGCTCGCGCACCCCCGAGGGCGTGCGCGAGATCCGCAGGCTTCCGGCGAAGGGGAGCACCCCCTTCTCCCGCACTCCCTCCGGCTGCCCGCCGAAGACCAGCATGGTCCGCCCCGGAGAGCGGCGACGCGCCATCGCCGTGATCTGTGCCGTGTCCCACGCCCGCGGCAGGGGCTCGGACACCCCCCACAGCGCGGGCGAGGCCCCCGCCAGACGCTCCGCGAGCACCTCCACCGTGCCGCCCAGCTCCAACCCGGCGCTGACCGGGTGGTCGACCCGCAGGTCCAGGTGCAGGTGGGTGCCCAACGCCTCCTCGGCCGACGCCCGGAAGGCCTCGTTCGGCCCCTCCTGGGCGTCCACCTCGGGATCGGGCACGAACCCGGTCGCGTCCTCCCACACCAGCGGCAGCCCGTTGAAGCCGTCGTAGTAGCGTCCGTCCGGCGCCCGCACCACCCAGGTCGCGCCGGGACCGCCCAGGGACCAGCGCAGCGCGTGCGTGAGGAGGCTCGTGGAGGGGGTGATCACCTGCAGCCCCAGGCCCCGGCGACCGTGCTCGGCCAGCGCGTCCACCAGCCAGCTGGACAGGGGGACGACGGGGCGGTCCTGCACCAGCACGGCGTTCTTCTCCGTGACGACGCTGACCGCGGGATGGTCGGTCGCCCCCAGCAGGTGTTCGTCGTCGCGGGGGAGCGCGGACCGCGGCTCCCACACGGCTCCGCCGTGCCGCTCCACCAGGATGTCGGCGAAGCGCCGCGCCATCGCCGCGGTGTCGGTGTCGGCGAGCTCCGCTCCCCGGGCCTCGACCCACAGGGGCTGCGCGGGGAGGTCGTCGCTGATGCCGTCCGTGAGCAGCCGGTCGGCCTCCGCCGACACCGCGAGCCGCTGCGCCGCCTGGGTGGCGAGCACGAGGCGTCCCGCGTCGTCGCGCAACTGCACCACGGCCCCCTCGGCCACGAGCCGCACCCGCAGCTTTGGACCGGCCCCGGCCAGGGCTTCCAACAGGGAGCGGCGGCTGGGGCTTTCCGCCAGAAGGGCGATCACGTCGTGGCTCAAGGGGAGTCCTTCGGGGCCTTCAGGAGGAGAGAGGGAGGGAACGGCACGCTGCATCGTACGGGAGGTCCCTCAGATGGGGAATTCTCCGTGCCAGGTGTTGTGGACGAGGTGGGTGGGGAGGTAGCCGGATTCGACTTCCAGGCGGAAGGTGGGGTCGTGTCGGGACGTGTCGTGGGCCAGGCAGGCCAGGGCGAGCAGGCCGAGGGGGGCTGCACCTCTAATTTTTTGGGCGCGTTTTGGGGTGGCGGTGTAGTAGTCGCGGTGGAGTGCCAGGCCTTGGGCGAGGGCTTCGTTGAACTTGTCGCTGTCGCGTTCGACCAGGCGGAGGAAGGCGTTCATGGGTGGGAAGACGAGCTTGTCGAGGGCCTCACGGCTGCCGAAGTCGACTCGTTCGGGGGTGGACAGCTCCATCGCGGCCAGGAGTTCTTCGCCCAGGTCGGGGCGGTTGAGGACGAAGGCCTGGCGGGCCGCGATCCAGTGGTAGGTGTAGGGGTTGTACCTGGTGCCTTCGCTTTCGCCTGCTTCGCGGAGCAGCTCGACGGGGATTTCGCACAGTTGCCGGTAGCGCTGCTGGTCGCGGCAGATGATTGCGAGGAAGAAGGCGGTGCTCCAGTTGCCGGCGTTGGTGGAGTACCGGGGGCCGGTGGCTTTGGTTCGTCGGATCTGGTGGTGGACCATCAGTTCCAGGTCGGTGCCGGGCGGATTGGTCTGCAGCATGAACAGGGCGTGGTGGAGCTGCATATTGGCGGCCCATGCTTCCCAGGTCTCCAACCGTGCCACCTCAGGATCCGCAGCGGTGCTGAACATCATGTCGAGGTGGAAGGAGCCCACCATGATGTCGACACCCCCAGGCTTCCTCTCCAGAATCGAAGCGTATTTTTTTCTTGTTTCCTCGCTCGACTCCCAATGGTCGGCTTCTGTTCGGTGAGAGAGATCGTGGTTGGGGATGTTGTAGGCCATGGATCTTTCTAAGCTCTGATCAGTGGTTCGGGCTGCTTTTAGATGGGAAATTCTCCGTGCCAGGAGCGGTGGAGGATGTGCCGGGGGAGGTAGCCGGATTCAACGTCGAACTGGAAGTTCGGGTCGATCTCGGCCGTGTCGTAGGCCAGGCAGGCCAGAGCGAGCAAGCCAAGAGGAACTCCACCATCGAGGCTCTTAGCACGCTCAGGTGTGGCGGTATGGAATGAGCGGAAAAGCTCAAGGCCTTCGGCTAGGGCTTGGTTAAATTTATCGCTTTTCCGTTGGGCCAGGTACATCAGAGTGTTCAGTGGGGGGAAAGTCAGTTTGTTGAGGGTTTCAGGGCTCCCGATCTCGGAGTTTGCGGGGTCGGACAGTTCCATGGCCTTCATGAGGTGCTCGCCCAGTCCTGGTAGCTGAAGAACGAAAGCTTGAAGAGCCTGGATCCAATGGTAGACATAGGGGTTGTATTGAGCGCCTTCGCTTTCCCCTGCTTGTTTCAGATCGGAAGAGCGTCGTGTAGGGAAAGAGTGTAGATCTC
>CALGOD010000729.1 GCA_937957845.1 uncultured Nocardiopsis sp. | reverse complement strand
CCCCTCCCCGGCGCTTCGGTGCCGCCGACGCGCTGCGCGGTGGACGGGCCGCGCGCTCCGAAGCACGCCGTTCCCCGGGTGGGCCCGGACCCGATGTGACCGCTCCGCCCGTGCACGGTGCGCCACCTCCGTCTCCTCCGTCCTCCTCCGGAGCGACCCCTCCGCCCGGTCCCCCCGTCCCCGACCCGACCCAGGACGCGTTGGCGGCTCTCGCCAACCTGGGGGAGAGCACCGTCCCGCCCGCTCCCGAGACCCGGCAGGCCTCGGGAGCGGAAGAACCTCCTCGGCGTGGTCGTCGGGCCCGTCCGGACGGCGAGCCGGAGCCCCGCCGTGCCAGGGAGGGGGAGGAGGACACCGGGCCGGTCGGCAGAGGAGGACGGCGCAGGCGCGCGGCTTCCACCACCGACTCCGAGGCGGCGCACCCCGAAGAGCAGCCTCAGGGGCGCCGGGGACGCCGTAAACGCTCACGGCGTGACGACGAGCCCAGCGGCGGTTTCTTCGACGATGTCCCCGAGGACGAGGACGCCTTCTCGGGAAGCTTCCCCGGCGTGAACAGCTCCGCCGACACCGGTGCCTTCGCGGTCGTGGAGGACGAGCCCTCGGAGCGTCGTGGTCGTCGTTCTCGGGCCGAGCGTGCGGCACGTGCGGATCGGTCGGAGGAGGTGCTCTCCGAACCCCCGGGGGCCGACGCGGACGCGGGCCCCGACACCGGCGCGTTCGACGAACTCGACGAGCGACCTTCGGGGCGTCGTGGTCGTCGTTCTCGGGCCGAGCGTGCGGCACGTGCCGATCGGTCGGAGGAGGTGCTCTCCGACGCGCCCGAGCCCGCTATGGACGCGGGCCCCGACACCGGCGAGTTCGAGGCCGGGGCCCCGGAGGAGGAGTCCGAGCCGCGTGGCCGCCGTACCCGTCGCGCGCGTTCGACGGAGGAGGACGAGGAGTCCCGCGGCCGCCGCGGGGGTCGGCGCAGGCGCGGACGGAGAGAGGAACCCGAAGAGGAAGAAACGGAGGAGTACCAGTACGAGGAGCCCAACCTCGCCGATCTCGCCGAGGCCTACGGCGGCGGTCGACGCAGCCGTAAGAAGGCCAAGGAACTCAAGCGTGCCCGCGCCAACGCCGGCAAGGCCGGCAGGAACCGCCGCCGCAGGAACAAGATCCTGATGATCGTGCTGGCCATGGTCCTCGTCCTGGGGATCGTGGGCGGCGGCTACGGCGTCGTGCGCACCTACGTCTTCCCGCCCGACTTCGAGGGGCAGGGCAGTGGTGAGCTCATCCTGGTCATCGAGCAGGACGACAGCGGGGCGGTCGTGGGGTCCAAGCTCGTCGACCTCGGTGTGGTGGCCAGCAGGCGTGCGTTCACCAACGCGTTGGAGGACGTCCCGCCCGAGGAACTCGGCGACGGCCTCGTCCCGGGCAGCTACTCCCTGGCCCGGGGGATGAGCGGGGCGGCCGCCGTGGCCGCGTTGCTCGACCCCGCCAACCGCCTCGGTGGACGTGTCACCATCCCCGAGGGACTGAGGTCGGAGGAGATCTTCCAGCACCTCTCCGACGAACTGGGCATCCCCGTCTCCGACTTCGAGGAGGCCTACGCCGACGTCGAGTCGCTGGGTCTGCCCGCGTACGCGACCCAAGGGCCCGAGGGGTATCTGTTCCCCGAGACCTACCGGTTCGACTCCGGGACCGAGGCCAAGGCGGTGCTGCGCACCATGGTCGCGCAGTTCCACCAGGTCGCCGAGGAACTGGACCTGGAGGCGCGGGCCGCGGAAATCGGCCGCGACGCCAACGAGGTCATGGCGATCGCGTCCATCATCCAGGCCGAGACCGGCACGGAGGAGGACATGCCCCTCATCTCGGCGGTCGTGCACAACCGTCTGGAGTTGAACATGGAACTCCAGATGGACAGCACCTGTTTCTACGTCCTGGGCGAGAAGGGCACCTACCTGAACGACGAACAGCGTGCGTCCTGTGAGTCCGATCCTCGTGGTTACAGCACCTACGGTATGGTCGGCCTCCCCGCCGGACCGTTCGTTCCCCCGGGCGAGGTGGCGATCCAGGCGGCGCTGGAACCGGCCGACGTGGACTACCTCTACTTCGCCCTCGTCGACCCCGAGAACGGTACGACCGGTTTCTCCACCACCCTGGAGGAGCACAACGAGATGGTGGCCGAGCATCAGTCCACATGGTAGGGAGAAGGGACGGTCACGAGTGCGTGCCGCGGTACTGGGCTCACCTGTGGCCCACTCGCTCTCGCCGGTCCTGCACACCGCCGCCTACGCGGCGATGGGTCTGAGCGAGTGGTCCTACGGGATGCACGAGTGCGCCGAGGAAGAACTCGCCGCCTTCCTCAGCGGGCTCGGAGACGAGTGGGCCGGCCTCTCCCTCACCATGCCCCTCAAGCGCCGTGCCCTGGACTTGGCCGACACGGTCAGCGACCTGTCCCGGCGGGTGGGCGGAGCCAACACCCTCGTTCGCCGGGGCGGGAGCTGGCATGCCCACAACACCGACGTGGCGGGCATCGCCGAGGCCCTGCGGGAGGCCGGGGCGGGGGCACCCCGCAGCGCGGTCATCCTGGGGGCCGGGGCCACCGCGGCCTCCGCGCTGGCCGCGCTGGTCTCGCTGGGTCTGTCCTCGCCGGTCACCGTGCTGGCACGCGACACCCGACGTACCGAGGACCTGGTCGCCGCGGCCCGCAGGATCGGCCATCCACTGAAGGTCGCGGCTCTCTCGGGACTGGAGGAGCGGCTGGACGTGGACCTGGTGGTCTCCTCGCTGCCCTCGGGTGCCGCCGACCACTATGCCGACCTGGTCGCCGCATCACGCGCCGACCTGTTCGACGTCGTCTACGCGCCCTGGCCCACCCGCGTCGCCGCGGCCGTCGCCGCGCGCGGGGGCCGTGTGATCGGTGGGTTCCCCATGCTGCTGCACCAGGCCGTGGAGCAGGTCCGATTGATGACGGGCGTCGACGACGTTCCGGTGGAGGCCATGCGTGAGGCGGGGGAGGCCGAACTGGCCCGCCGGAGCGGGGACGGCTGAACGGACCCGACGTTCGCTCCCTCCGATCCACGCCCGACTCCGAACGGAGACGATGGACGCGCGGGGGATCGACCCCTGGTACGATGGATTATCGACTTGCTCCGGTGTGTCGCACATCGGAGCCGCAAGCGGAGATGATCCTCCCACCTGCCGGGTACGGCCCGTGCAGGTCCCGGTCCGGCGAACGAGCGCCCCGCGCCTCGTTCACCGGGGCCCGCGTCCCGGGCTCCCGGTGTGCGCGTACGCTCACGCCGGGGACGACCGATCGGATCACCCCGCTTGCACACGCTGGCGGGGTTTTGCTGTATGTGGACCCCGACAAGGACGAGTGGCCCTGCAGGACGAGGGCGGCTCGTCCTGCAGGGTCGACCACCGTCCGGTGGACGACCGTTCCCAGATAATCCGAGAAAGCTAGGGAGGGGTCCCATCAGCGCCGAGCCCCGCATCAATGACCGAATCCGGGTGCCCGAGGTCCGTCTCGTCGGACCCAATGGTGAACAGGTCGGAATAGTCTCCGTGCAGGACGCCCTGCGTCTGGCCCAGGAGTCCGACCTCGACCTGGTCGAGGTCGCCCCGACCGCGCGCCCGCCGGTCGCCAAGCTGATGGACTACGGCAAGTTCAAGTACGAGTCCGCGGTCAAGGCCCGCGAGTCGCGCAAGAACCAGTCGAACACGATCATCAAGGAGATCAAGCTCCGTCCGAAGATCGACCCGCACGACTACGAGACCAAGAAGGGTCACGTGGTGCGGTTCCTCAAGGGCGGAGACAAGGTCAAGGTGACGATCATGTTCCGCGGCCGTGAGCAGTCCCGGCCGGAACTGGGTCGCCGACTGCTGGCGAGGCTGGCCGAGGACGTTCAGGATCTTGGCACCGTGGAGTCGCAGCCCAAGCAGGACGGCCGCAACATGGTCATGGTGATCGGTCCGCACAAGCGGCGGTCCGACCACAAGGCCGAAGCCCGTGCGGCGGGGGACAAGTCCCGCCGAGAGCAGAACTCGGGCGCCTAGCCACGGGAAGTCCCCCACCGCCCGGATGCCGGGAAGGCACCGGGTGGTGGGTGGGCTGTGCCCTGTGGGGGCCGGATGCGGATGCGGTGTACAGGGGTCCCGCCAGAGCAGCGGAAGAACCGTGTCGTTCGTCTTCGGGCGGATGGCACACCGACGGAGTAGGAGACGACGGCGACATGCCGAAGAACAAGACCCACAGTGGGGCCAAGGACCGTTTCAAGGTCACCGGCTCCGGCAAGCTCGTGCGCCGCCGTGCCAACAAGAACCACATTCTCGAGCACAAGACCTCCAAGCGTAAGCGCAGGCTGGGCAAGGAGGCCGTGGTCTCTCCCGCGGACACCAAGAGCATGCGCAAGCTGCTCGGCAGGTAGTTCCGCACCTCTTCCTCCGGGAGCGCCCATGTGCCGGGCACAGTCGGCGCGGTGACGGCCCTCGGCAGGGAACCACACCAGGCAACATGGTCGCCGGGCTCCGCGGAGTCGGGCTGATTGGCGCGCCGTGCGCGCCGTAAGAGACAACTAGGGAGTTCCAGTGGCACGCGTGAAGCGGGCTCTCAACGCCAAGAAGAAGCGCAAGGTCATTCTCGACCGGGCGAGCGGCTACCGCGGTCAGCGTTCGCGTCTGTACCGCAAGGCCAAGGAGCAGATGCTCCACTCGATGACCTACGCCTACCGGGACCGTAAGGACCGTAAGGGCCAGTTCCGTCGCCTGTGGATCCAGCGCATCAACGCCGCCTCCCGAGCCCACGGCCTGACCTACAACCGTTTCATGCAGGGTCTGAAGCTGGCCGGTGTCGAGGTCGACCGCCGCATGCTCGCCGAGCTCGCGGTCAACGACGAGGCCGCCTTCGCGAGCCTGGTGGAGACGGCCCGCAAGGCCCTTCCGGCCGAGGCCGCGGCCTAGAACGGTGCAGCGATGGCGAGCCACGAATTCACGAGTATCCGATCGCCCAGGATCAAGGGGGTTCGGCGGCTCGCCAAACGCACCTTCCGTCAGCGTGAGCGACGCTTCCTGGCCGAGGGACCGCAGGCGGTGCGGGAGGCTCTGAGCGCCGCGGGCGGTGGTGGGCGGACACGGGGGGCGACCTCCGGGGTCGTGGAGGTCTACGCCACCGCGGAGGCCATGCAGCGCCACATCGAACTGCTGGACGCCGCCCGCACGGTGGGGGTGCCCACCCACAGGGTGACCCTGGACGTGATGTCGGAACTGGCCCAGACGGTGACCCCCCAGGGGATCATCGCGGTCTGCGAGTTCGTCGACGTCCCCTTGGAGGACGTCCGCGAGGTACGTATGGTGGCCGTCCTCTCCCACGTGAGGGACCCGGGTAACGCGGGCACGGTCCTGCGCACGGCCGACGCGGCGGGAGCCGACGCGGTGATCTTCACCGACGCCTCCGTCGATCCCTACAACGGCAAGTGCGTGCGGGCCTCCGCCGGAAGCCTGTTCCACCTGCCCGTGGTCGTGGGCGTCCCGGTGGCGCGCGCCGTCGACTTCCTCCGTGGGGCGGGCGCACGGGTGTGGGCCGCGGACGGCGGTGGACCACGCGATCTGCACGCCGTCGCCGATTCCGGCGACCTGGACGGCCCGGTCGGATGGGTGTTCGGCAACGAGGCCTGGGGTCTGCCCGAGGAGACGATCGCCCTGACCGACGGAGCGGTCAGCGTCCCCATCTACGGCGGGGCCGAAAGCCTGAATCTGGCCACGGCCGCAGCCGTGTGCCTGTACACGACCGCGCGACAGCAGCGGCGCTCCTGAAACTCTCCGGACACTTCCGGATCACTCCAGCTCACTCCCGGGTACATCACTCCAAGTGACCTTTCCGGTGGCTCTGCGCCACCTCACGACAGGTGCCGTGCCTTGGGGTGTGGGGGTGCCCCCGCTTCCCGAAGCATCCGAAATGCACGTGCACATGCGCAGGATGCCTATAGGGTTCCGGTACGGGGATCGCGGAAGGCTCATGCGGATCACGCGTAGACTCCGCCGCGTCTACCCGCATCATGGGCGGGGCGCTGCGCCGGATCGGTACGGACCGGCAGGCTTGACGACACCGCGTGAGTACACGCCGTACGTTCCGGTCCACGATCCCCACGGGCGGGGGACCGCCAGGGGAGGGACCTGTACGCTCTTCTCCCGCCGGATCCTCGCTCGCCGGGCAGCGAGGCGTATCAGGTGGAAGTGCAGGGTAGACAACCTGCGGTGGTGCCCACGGGGGTCGGCCACCGGTCAGCGGCCCTTGACCCAGGAGCCTGTGGTCGGGGACCTTCAAGGGGAGCGGAGAGAGGCGTGGGCAGCGGCCGGCAGGTGGACCACCCGGCGAAGGACGCGGGCGGCGGTGCCGCGCACCCTCCGGGCGACTCCGGACGCGGGACGGGTCCCGACACCGAGGCCCCCGCCGGCGATCGGGTCCGCCCTTCCACCCCACGGAAACGCCCCGACGGTCAGGCCACCGCCCTGTGGGAGATCGGCGAGGCCCCGTTGGGGTCCGGCGGCACACCCCTGCACCCCGACGACCTGCCGGACGGGGTGGTCGTGGCCGACGCCCGCGGACGTGTCGTGCTCTTCAACTCCCAGGCCGCACAGCTCATCGGCATTCCCGCCGAATCGGCCCTGGGGCGCGACTACCGAACCGTTCTTCCGTTGGTGGGCCAGGACGGCAACAACTGGTGGGAGGCCAGTGACCCCTACCAAGGTGCGCGCGACCGTGTACGCCAACCCGAACGGGCCCTGCTGCTACCCGACGACCGGGAACTCCTGGTCGCCGCGCGCTACGTGCGCGCCCGTCCGGGGGGAGAACTGGTCCGCCTGGTCGTCACCCTGCGGGACGCCTCCGCGCACGCCGAGCGCAGCCGCGCCGACCTGGTGTCGGAGGTCGCGCACGAACTCCGTTCGCCGCTGACCAGCGTCAAGGGTTTCACCTCCACCCTGCTCACCAAGTGGGAGAGGCTCACCGACAAGCAGAAACTGTTCATGTTGGAGACGGTCAACGCCGACGCCGACCGTGTCACCCGCCTCATCCACGACCTGCTCGACGTCTCCCGTATCGAGTCGGGTCGCCTGGAGGTGCGTCGCCAGATCGTCGACCTTCCCGAGGCCGTACGCCGTGTCGTGGCCGGGCGTGTGGCCTCGGGCGAACCCGAGGAGCGTTTCCGGGTCGAGACACGCGGTGAACTCCCGCGCATGTGGCTGGACGCCGACAAGATCGAGCAGATCCTGTCGAACCTGGTGGAAAACGGTGTGCGGCACGGCGCTGGTACTGTCAGTATCGTGATCGAGCCGTGTGAAGGAGGGGCAGCGGTGTCGGTGCGCGACGAGGGCCAGGGCATAGCGCCCGAGACCATTCCGCGCGTCTTCCGCCAGTTCTGGCGCAGCAAGCGCCGGAGCGGGACCGGCCTGGGGTTGTTCATCGTCACGGGTCTCGTCGAGGCCCACGGCGGCACGATCACCGTCGGACGCGCCCCCAGCGGTGGCGCGGAGTTCCGATTTACCATGCCCGCCGGGGCGCCTGAGTTCGTCTGAAGCCTCTTCGGACCCTCCAGGACCTCCCGGTGGGCGCCACGGCGTGCCCCAGGCCCCGCGACCGGATCCTTTCCACGGGCATGCCCGTCATCCGCCTGCTTTTTCTGTCGGCTTCGTCCGCGCCGCCGCGGACCGTGACTGCCGCCTGTCCCGCTGTTCTGGTCGGGGATGGGAGCGGCGAGGCAACCAACCATGTCTGCACCGAACAGTTCCTTCGACCCGGTCGAGGTGACTCCCCTGCATCCCGACGAGGTCGCCCGCATGCGCCAGGAGGCGCTGGCCGCCATCGAGGCCGCCTCCGACCTCGCCGAACTCAAGGAGGTCCGGCTCGCGCACGCGTCGGACCGCTCCCCGCTGGCCCTGGCCAACAGGGAGATCGGCGCTCTACCCCCGGCCGCCAAGGCCGAGGCGGGCAAGCGCGTGGGCGGCGCCCGGCGTGACGTCGGCCAGGCCCTCAAGGAGCGTCAGGCCGTCCTGGAGGCCGAACGTGACGAGCGGGTCCTCATCGAGGAGCGTGTCGACGTCACCCTGCCCTGGGACCGCACCCCGCGCGGCGCCCGCCACCCGCTGACCACCGTCGCCGAACGCGTGGCCGACCTCTTCGTGGGCATGGGCTTCGAGATCGCCGAGGGACCCGAGGTCGAGGCCGAGTGGTTCAACTTCGACGCCCTGAACTTCCTGCCCGACCACCCCGCCCGCACCATGCAGGACACCTTCTTCGTGGAGGGGCCCGACGGTGGCGAGTCCGGTCTGGTCCTGCGCACCCACACCTCACCGGTGCAGGTGCGCGCCCTGCTGACGCGGGAGCTGCCGGTGTACGTGGTCGCACCCGGAAAGACCTTCCGGACGGACGAACTCGACGCCACCCACAGCCCGGTCTTCCACCAGTTGGAGGGCCTGGTCGTGGACCGCGGTATCACCCTGGCCCATCTGCGCGGCGCCATCGACGCCTACGTGGAGGGCGTGTTCGGAAAGGGACTGCGGACCCGTTTCCGCGCCTCCTACTTCCCGTTCACCGAGCCGTCGGCCGAGGTGGACATGGAGTGCTTCGTGTGCCGGGGCGCCTCGGTGGGCAACCCGGACGCGGCGTGCCGTACCTGCTCCGACGAGGGTTGGATCGAGATCGGCGGCTGCGGCGTGGTCAATCCCCGCGTGCTCACCGCCGCAGGAGTGGACCCCGAGGTCTACACGGGTTGGGCCTTCGGATTGGGAATCGAACGGACACTGATGTTCGCGTACGGTGTGCGCGACATGCACGACATGGTCGAGGGCGACATTCGTTTCACCTCGGCGTTCGGGAGTGAGAACTGATGCGCGTCCCCCTTACCTGGCTGCGGGAGTACGTCGACCTTCCGGCCGAGGTCACCGGCAGGGAGCTCGCCGACCGTCTCACCCTGGCGGGCCTGGAGGTCGAGACCGTCGACGCGCTCGGCGCCGACATCACCGGCCCCATCGTCTACGGCAGGGTGCTCACCATCGAGGAGCTCACCGGATTCAAGAAGCCCATCCGCTTCTGCACGGTGGACGTGGGCCGGGCCAACGGGACCGGTGAGCCCCAGGAGATCGTCTGCGGCGCCCGCAACTTCTCCGAGGGCGACCTCGTCGTGGTCTGCCTGCCCGGCGCCGAACTGCCCGGGGGTTTCAGGATCGGTGCCCGCAAGACCTACGGCAGGATGTCGGCGGGCATGATCTGCTCGGCCTCCGAACTGGGCCTGTGGGAGGACCACACCGGCATCGTCGTCCTTCCCGAGGGGTTCGGCGAGGTCGGCGAAGACGCCATCGGCCCGCTCGGTCTGCGCGAGGACGTCCTGGACATCGCCGTGACCCCCGACCGCGGTTACGCGCTGTCGGTACGCGGCGTGGCCCGCGACGCGGCCGCGCTGTACGGGGTGGACTTCCGCGACCCGGCCGACGTGGACGTTCCCCGACCCACCGGCGAGGGGCACCCCGGCCGGATCGCGGATCCGGAGTCGGCCGACCGACTCGTGCTGCGCGGCGCCTCCGGTCTCGACCCGGAGGCGCCCACCCCGCTGTGGATGAAACGCCGACTGCACCAGAGCGGTGTGCGTCCCGTCTCCCTTGCCGTGGACGTCACCAACTACGTCATGATGGAACTGGGGCAGCCGCTGCACGCCTGGGATCGGGAGCGACTGAGCGGCACAGTCACGGTGCGCACCGCGCAGACGGGGGAGAAGCTGGAGACCCTCGACCATGTCCAGCGCTCCTTGGACCCCGACGACATCGTCATCGCCGACGACACGGGGGCGCAGGCGCTCGCCGGTGTCATGGGCGGTGTGGACACCGAGATCGGCCTGACCTCCAGCGAGGTGCTCATCGAGGCCGCTCACTTCGACACCCGGCGTATCGCCCGGTCCTCGCGGCGACACCAGCTCTCCTCCGAGGCCTCCCGCCGATTCGAGCGCGGTGTGGACTCGGCCGTGCAGTTGGCCGCCGCCACCCGTGCGGTCGAACTGCTCGCGGAGCTGGGCGGTGCCACGGTCGAGAGCGCCTACACGCACCTGGACCTGACCACGGCGCGACAGCCGATCACGGTGAAGGCCTCCCACGCCGGGTCCGTCGCCGGGGTGGACTATCCCGAGGGCACCACGCAGAAGTGGCTGCGCGCCATCGGCTGCGCCGTGGAGACCGACGGGGACCTGGTGAGGGCCGTCCCGCCCACGTGGCGGCCCGACCTCACCGACCCCAACGACCTGGCGGAGGAGGTCATCCGTTTCGAGGGTTACGAGAACATCCCCTCGATCCGCCCGCGTGCCTCCGGTCGGGGCCTGACATCGAGTCAGCGCCTACGGCGTGCGGTGGGACGAGTGCTGGCCGACGTCGGCTTCCACGAGGTGTTGAACTACCCGTTCATCGGGGAGCGCGATCTGGACGGGCTCCAGTTGGCGTCCGACGACGACCGCAGGAGTGCGCTGCGCCTGGCCAATCCGCTCAACGACGGTGAGCCGCTGCTGCGCACCACGCTGCTGCCGGGTCTGTTCAAGGCCCTGGCACGCAATGTGGGTCGTGGCATGAACGATGTGGCCCTGTACGAGATGGGACTGGTCTACCGGCCCAGGCCGGACGCGCCCCCCGCTCCGATCCTGCCGGTGGACCGCGCCCCGAGTGTCGACGAACTGGCCCTGATCGACGCCGCCCTGCCCGAGCAGCCGCGCCGGGTGGGCGTGGTGATCGCAGGCCAGGTCGAGCGCGCCGGGTGGTGGGGGCCGGGCCGAGAGGTGCTCTGGGCGGACGCGATCCAGGCGGCCCGCGACATCGCCCGGGTGGCCGGGGTCGAACTGGATGTCGAGGCGGCACAGCACGCACCGTGGCATCCGGGCCGCTGCGCCGCACTGTACGTGCGGGTGGGTGGCGAACGCCTGCTCGTCGGCCACGCCGGTGAGCTGCACCCTCGCACCGTCAAGGCGTTCGGCCTGCCCGAGCGCACGGTGGCGATGGAGGTCGAACTCGACCGGATCGAGAGGGCCCGTACACCGGTCGACGCACCCCGGGTGTCCACCTATCCGGTGGCGACCCAGGACGTGGCCCTGGTCGTGGACGACTCGGTGCCCGTGGGACGGATCAGCGAGGCCTTGGCCGAGGGGGCGGGCGAGTTGTTGGAGAGCGTGCGCCTGTTCGACGTCTACACCGGAGAACAGGTCGGTGAGGGCCGCAAGTCGGTGGCCTTCGCCCTGCGCTTCCGAGCTCCGGACCGGACACTGACGGCCGAGGAGGCGGGCGCCGCGCGCGACGCGGCCGTCGCCGTGGCCGCCGAACGTACCGGAGCCGTTCTGCGCGGCTGAGCCGTGGTGTGGGCGGGGCCGGTCATCCCTTCGGGGGTGACCGGCCCCGTTCTTCTTCGGGGCGTTCCCGTGTCCCGCGTGTTCTGTCCAAAGCTCTGTTCCGACGGGCGGATCCAAGGATTTTTTTCGCCCTGTTATTCCTGTACAGACAGGGGTTTGTGAATAGGGCCGAAGGGTAGC
>CALGOD010000728.1 GCA_937957845.1 uncultured Nocardiopsis sp. | reverse complement strand
GGGCCGTGCCAAGGATCGCATCTTCGAGTCGAGTGTGCGAACACGGCTCCGGAGACTGTACTCTTGTCTCCATCGGCTCCACGAGTCTAGAGGACTTCCGAAGTCTCTGGTGCCATGCGGGCGTAGTTCAATGGTAGAACCCCAGCCTTCCAAGCTGGTTGTGCGAGTTCGATTCTCGTCGCCCGCTCCGTCCGGGGTGGATCGTGCACGTGAGTGCGCGGTCCACCCCGTCGTTTCCGTAGTGGGAGGATCCCCCTCATCCCCGCGCGAGGACGGTCACGCCCCGGCGGAAGAGCATTCCGAACAAGTGAGTTCCGCCACACCCCTGGAATCGGAGGCCCTCCGGGAGGGAACCGGAAGACAACACCGTTCGGTTCTGCGCTCTCCGAGGCGGAATACCGTCTCAGGCCGGGTACGTTGACCATGCGGGCGGGCCCGTCGGCATGATCGGACACGGGCGCCCTCGGGTCTTGCGGAACGGGGACTGATGACGGACACGGACACGGCACACGAGCCGGACACCGCTTTGCGCCTTCTCTGGTTCGAGCAGCCCGACGATCTGGTGCGGCCGGCCGTGGTCACGGGAGCCTTCGACGTCCTGCACGTCGGACACGTCCGCTTCCTCCGCGCCATCGCCGATCGCGGCCTCCCCCTTGTGGTGGGCATCGAGTCCGACGCGCGCGTGCACGCCTGGAAGGGTCCCGGTCGTCCGGTCAACCCCGCGGAGGAACGCGCCGAGACCGTCGCCGCGCTGGCCTGCGTCACCGGCTCGTTCATCATCGAGGGGCCGCCGGAGGTCGTCGACTGGACGGCCTACGCCGAGGTCCTTCGGCCCCTGGCACCCGCGGCCCTGGCCTACACCGCAGGAGACCGCCACACCCAGGCCAAGATCCGCGGCGCCGACGCGCTCGACGCACAGGCCTGGGAACTCCCCTTCACCCCGGGCCGTTCCACCACCGCCGCGTTGGGCCGCCTGGCCCACGCGTTGTAGTACGTCCACGGTTCCGGCGCGGGGTTCGCGGGCGCCGGCCCCGGTCTCGACACCTCCTCACGACGCCCCGCCGTCGTAGGCTCTCCCCTCCCGCCTCACACCCCGGACGCCGGGAAGCCCGGCGGGCACAGCGGTGTTGACATGCGTGTGCCGGCACGCGACGGTGCACGCAGGCGGGTACGTGGCGAACAGGCGAGCAGAACGAGGCTGTCCATGGCAATGATGTCCGGCAGGCCCTCCTACAGGGCCCTGGTCAACGACGGAAGTGCGAAGGGGCAGTCCCTACCGCCCGGTATCACCCGCCGGATCGTCTCCTACGCCCGTCCGCACTGGCGGGCGATCCTGTGCTTTCTACTGGTGACCGCGTTCGGTGCCGCGATCGTCATCGCCAACCCTCTGTTGCTCAGGGCCATCATCGACCACGGCATCCTGTTGGGGAACACCTCCCTGGTCGTGTGGCTGGCCGTCATCGCCGGTGGTCTGGCGATGGTGGAGGGCGCTCTGACGCTCCTGGGCCGGTGGCTTTCCTCCCGGATCGGGGAGGGGGTCATCTACCAGCTGCGCACGGAGGTCTTCACTCACGTACAGCGGATGCCCGTGTCCTTCTTCACACGCACACAGACGGGTTCTCTGATCAGTCGGCTGAACACCGATGTGGTCGGTGCGCAGCGGGCCATCACCTCCGTTCTCCAGTCGGTGGTGTCCAACCTGATCAGCGCGACCGCGGTGATCGTGACGATGCTCGCCCTGTCCTGGCAGGTGACGCTGATCGCTCTGGCGTTGGTTCCGCTGTTCGTGGTGCCCGCCAAGGTGATCGGGCGGCGGCTGGCGCACATCTCCCGGGCCGCGATGGACACCAACGCGGACATGAGCTCGCTGATGACCGAGCGCTTCAACGTCGGCGGCGCGATGCTGGTCAAGCTGTACGGGCGACCCGAGGAGGAGTCCGAGGGTTTCGCCCGGCGCGCCGGGAGAGTGCGCGACCTGGGCGTGCGCCAGGCGGTGTTCGGCTCGCTGCTGTTCAGCATGCTGGGCCTGATCACGGCTCTGGCCATGGCGATGGTCTACGGGGTCGGCGGTGTCCTGGCCATCGACGGCGCCTTCGAGGTCGGCACGCTGGTGGCGTTGACCACCCTGCTGGCCCGTCTGTACGGGCCGGTGACGACCTTGTCCAACGTACACGTGGAGATCATGACCGCCCTGGTCTCCTTCGACCGGGTCTTCGAGGTGCTCGACCTGGAGCCGGGCATCCAGGAGAGCCCGGACGCCGAGAACCTGCACGCCGGTCCGCTGGGTGTGGAGTTCGACCACGTGTCGTTCCGCTACCCGAACGCGAAGGAGGCGTCGGTGGCCTCCCTGGAGCTGACGCCGCAGGCGGAGGTGGAGACGGACACCCAGGTGTTGAGCGGAGTCTCGTTCCGCGCCGAGCCGGGGACCATGGTCGCCCTGGTGGGGCCTTCGGGCGCCGGCAAGACCACGCTGACCCACCTGGTCTCGCGGCTGTACGACCCGACCGAGGGTGTGGTGCGCCTGGGCGGGACGGATCTGCGCCGGGCGACCCTGGACTCCCTGCGTGAGACGGTGGGCGTGGTCACCCAGGACGCCCAGCTGTTCCACGACACCGTGGGCGCGAACCTGCGGTACGCCCGCCCGGAGGCGACCGACGCCGAACTGGAGGAGGCACTGCGGATGGCGCGGCTCGGACCGCTCCTGGAGCAGTTGCCCAACGGCCTGGACACGATGGTCGGTGACCGGGGAT
>CALGOD010000727.1 GCA_937957845.1 uncultured Nocardiopsis sp. | reverse complement strand
CAGCAGCGCCGAGGCCGCCGCGGACCGGCCGGAGGGCGTGACGTTGTCGGTGGGATCCTGCGGGCGGTTGAAAAGCCTCTCCGCGTCGTCCGCCGTGTCGTAGAACCCGCCCTCGCCATCGCCGAAGCGCTCCAACACGACGTCCAGCAGGCGCCCGGCCTCATGCGCGTACCGGGACCGCCCGGTCACCCCGTGCAGGACCAGCAGACCCTCCGCGACGTCGGCGTAGTCCTCCAGCACGCCGGCGCTGGGACCCGGTCTACCGTCCCTTGAGGTGCGTACCAGTCGGCCGTCCCGCAGGTGCACGCGCAACAGCAGGTCGGCGGCCTCGCACGCCGCCTCCACCAGGTCGGGCCGCTCCAGGAGGACCCCGGCCTCGGCCAGGCCGGAGATCGCCAGACCGTTCCAGGCGGCCACCACCTTGTCGTCCCGTGGCGGGGGGACCCTCTGCGCACGGGCGGCCGACAGGGCCTCGCGCACCCGCTCGAAGCGCCAGGTGTCGGCGGGCGGCTCACGCAGTTGGAGCACGGAGGAGCCGTACTCGAAGGTGCCCTCCTCGGTCACTCCGAACACCTCGGCGGCGAAGGCGGCGTCCTGCTCCCCCAGGACCTCACGCAGTTGCGCGGGCGTCCACACGTAGTACGTGCCCTCCTCGCCCTCGCTGTCGGCGTCCAGGGAGGAGGCGAACCCTCCCTCGGGCGTACGCAGGTCCCGCAGCATCCAGTCGGCGGTCTCCTCCGCCACCCGCCGCAGCAGGGGTCGGATGCGGCCCTCCGCGCCGTCCTCCTCGGCGGGGCGGCGGCTCATACGGGCGTAGGCGCGCAGGAGCAGCGCGTTGTCGTAGAGCATCTTCTCGAAGTGCGGCACGACCCACTCGCGGTCCACCGAGTAGCGGGCGAAACCGCCTCCGAGCTGGTCGTAGAGACCGCCCTGGGCCATCGCCACGGCGGTACCGGTGGCCATGAGTCGGGCGGGCGTGGGTTCGTCCGCGCTCTGGAAGGGGCGGGTGCGCTCGTCCTGGGCGGTGAGGAAGGACAACAGCATCGACGGCGGGAACTTGGGAGAGGTACCGAATCCGCCGTGTGCACTGTCGTAGTCGCGCACCAACGCCTGGACGGCCAGGTCGAGCCGGTCCGCCGAGGGCGGCGGTGCGGCGGGCGGCGTACGCGGGCCGCTGAGCGCCTCCACCACTCGGTCACCCTGGTCGAGCAGCTCCCGACGTTGCTCCCGCCAGGCTCTCGACACGGCCTGCAGCAGACGCTGGAAGTGCTCCCGGGGAAAGTAGGTACCGCAGTAGAACGGGGCGCCGTCGGGGGTGGCGAACACCGTCATGGGCCACCCGCCCTGCCCCGTCATGGCCTGAGTGGCCTCCATGTACACGGCGTCGACGTCGGGGCGCTCCTCCCGATCCACCTTGACGTTGACGTACAGGGAGTTCATGAGGGCCGCGGTCGCCTCGTCCTCGAAGGACTCGTGTGCCATGACGTGGCACCAGTGGCAGGCCGCGTAGCCGACGGAGATGAGCACGGGCACGTCGCGTCGGCGCGCCTCGGCGAAGGCCTCCTCGCCCCAGGGCCACCAATGCACGGGGTTGTCGGCGTGCTGCAACAGGTACGGACTGGTCGCGTCGCTCAGGCGGTTGGACATGTCTCAACTCTGCCACCCGCGTCCCGAAATCGCCTCACACCGTCGCCGCGGGTCGGGGTCCGCGACCCCGGAAGGGGCGGACCCGTCCCCGTGGGACTTCAGGAGGACGGGCTCAGCTGCGCGGGGGGGGACCGTCCGTGTCCCCCCGGGCGTTCTCCCGACGGTCACCCGTCCCATCGGTGTTCGCCGCCCGGTCGGTCTCCTCCACCCTGGCCGCGAACTCCTCGCCCTTGGGCAGGTCCTTGATCTTGCCCACGAAGTTGCGCATGAGGAAGAACAGTCCGACGCCGACCATGAAGATGACGAGGAAACCCAGCACACCGGGTGTCACGGTGTCCGTGTCGAGGTCGCTCGTCAGCGTCGTCACGGACGGGAGAAGGGAATTCATACCGTTCATACTCTCACCGCTTCCCGCACACCCGCGAAGAGGTCCTTCTCGGGGATCTCCGTCTCCACCAGCGAACGCACCAGGTGGTAGTCCTCGGTCGGCCAGGCCTCCGCGACGATGTCGTTGGGCACGGCGAACCAGAAACCGTTGGGGTCGACCTGGGTGGCGTGCGCCTTGAGCGCCTCGTCGGCGAGATCGAAGTACTCGCTGCAGTGCACGCGCGTGGTGATCTCCCAACGGGGGCGGTCGCGTTCCTTGATCCGCTTCATCCAGTCCTCGAAGGGGTTCTCCAGGCCCCGGGCCGCCAGGAGGTCGGCGAGGGCGGTGAACCTCTCGGGCGGGAAGGACACGAAGTAGTACAGCTTGAGCGGCTGCCACGGCTCGCCCGCGTCCGGATAGGCGTCGGGGTCGTTCGCGGCGTCGAAGGCGTGCATCGACACCTTGTGGGTCATGATGTGGTCGGGGTGCGGGTAGCCGCCGTTCTCGTCGTAGGTGAGGACGACGTGCGGGCGGAACCGACGGATGGACGCCACCAGGGGCGCCGCGGCCTCCTCCACCGGGAGGGTGGCGAAGCTGCCCTCGGGCAGGGGCGGCAGGGGATCCCCCTCGGGCAGGCCGGAGTCGATGAAACCGGCGAACTCCTGCTCGACGCCGAGGATCTTCCTGGCCCGCTCCATCTCCTCACGGCGGACCCGGGCGATGTCCTCCCGGATGTCGGGGCGCTCCATCGCGGGATTGAGGATGTCGCCGCGTTCACCACCGGTCATGGTGACGACCAGTACTTCGGCACCCTCGTTCACATAGCGCGCCATCGTGGCCGCACCCTTGCTGGACTCGTCATCGGGGTGGGCATGGACGGCCATAAGCCTCAGACGCTCGGACAACGGAGGGTTCTCCTTGGTTTTATAGGTGGCGGGCGCGGGGAGAGGGCCCGAATCCCCCTTGTACCCGGCTCGGACGACTCACGTACGGGTCGTGTGGGGAAGCTGTCAGGTCGGAGATATCTTAGACAACACCATCCCCTTGTTCGGAGATTCCCGCATGCAGCCGACCCCGGAGGAAGACGCCGTGAGCAGTGCCGAAACAGCGGCCGACACAACGGCCGACCCCTCTGCCGATACCACGCCGGCGCTGCGCAGGCACCACGGCAACGGTCCGGTCTTCTTCGTCATCGGCACCCTGGTCGCGGTACTGTGCGCGATCGGATGGGGCTACTCCGTCATGAACTACAGCGGCCTGGGCGGCGGTGTGTACCACCAGGTGGTGAGGATCTCGGCGCCGACTCCCGACGAGGCCACCATCAGCTCCGAGGTGAACAGCAAGAACGGGGCCGAGTGCCTGATCGTGGCCCGAGACGACCGGTTCGTGGAGGTCGGCCAGGTCCGCAGCACGGTCGAGGGCGGGAACCGTATGGTCACCACGACCGTTGAAACGGTTCGTCAGGCCGCCACGGTAGAAGTGGCCTCATGCAGGGAACAAGGTTCCCAGGACTGACCCGAGGCCCCGGGTTCGCGCGACCGGTCCACCGGACCGGCCCACCGAACCCCTTCCCGTCGGTCCGGCGGTGGCGCCGGGCCGCGAGAACCCGTGTGCGGCAACGC
>CALGOD010000726.1 GCA_937957845.1 uncultured Nocardiopsis sp. | reverse complement strand
GAACGAGAAGGACAGTTCGCCGTCCGCCCCCGTCTCGGCGATGAACTCCACCGTGCCCGCGCCCACGTATCCGCACGAGCGGGCCGCGGCGACGGCGGCCTCGCCCATCGTCGCGCGCTGGGCGTCGGTGAGCAGGGGGGAGGGCGCCTCCTCCACCACCTTCTGGTGGCGACGTTGCAGGCTGCACTCGCGTTCGCCCAGGTGGACGACGTTGCCGTGTCCGTCGGCCAGAACCTGGACCTCGATATGCCTTGGCCGCTGTACCAGCCGTTCCACGAGCAGGGTGGAGTCGCCGAAGGCGGCCAGGGCCTCCCGGCGCGCGGCGGCGGCGTGGGCGAGCAGCTCCTCGGCCGTGTGCACCGCGCGCATGCCCTTGCCGCCGCCCCCGGAGGAGGGCTTGATGAGCAGTGGGTAGCCGGTCCTGGCGGCGGAGTCGAGTAGCTCCTCGTCGTCCAGTGGCCGGCCGGGTTTCTCGGTGAACCCGCCCAGGACGGGTACGCCCGCGGCGGCCACCGTGTCCTTGGCGCGGATCTTGTCGCCCATCGCCTCGATGGCCGGGGCGGGCGGGCCGACGAAGGTCAGTCCGGCGTCGGCGCAGGCCCGCGCGAAGTCGGCGTTCTCGGACAGGAAGCCGTAGCCGGGATGCACCATGGTGGCGCCGCTCTCCAGGGCGGCGGCCACGATCGCGTCGGCGTCGAGGTAGCCCTCCACCCGCAGCGCGAGGTCGGCGGCCAAGGTGTGCGGGGAGTCGGCGTCGGCGTCGGTGTACACCGCGACCGAGCCGATCCCCATGCGGTCCAGGGTGCGCAGGATCCGCAGTGCGATCTCGCCCCGGTTGGCGACGAGCACCGTCGTGGGGGGCAGGGGTCGTGACGTGGTGGTCAAGGGTTCCTCACATCCGGAAGACGCCGTAGCCCACCGGGTCCAGCGGCGCGTGGCGGGCGGCGGACAGGGCCATGGCGAGGACGTCGCGGGTGTCGACGGGGTCGATCACACCGTCGTCCCACAGACGGGCGGTGGAGTAGTACGGGCTGCCCTGCTCCTCGTACTGGTCGCGGATGGGCGCCTTGAAGGCCTCCTCGTCCTCGGCCGACCACTCCTCGCCCCGGGCGGTGAGCTGGTCGCGGCGCACCGTGGACAGCACCGAGGCGGCCTGCTCGCCGCCCATCACCGAGATGCGGGCGTTGGGCCACATCCACAGGAACCGGGGGGAGTAGGCCCGACCGCACATGCTGTAGTTGCCCGCCCCGAAGGAGCCGCCGATGACCACGGTGAACTTGGGGACGCGGGCGCAGGCCACGGCGGTGACCATCTTGGCGCCGTGTTTGGCGATGCCGCCCGCCTCGTAGTCGCGCCCGACCATGAACCCGGAGATGTTCTGCAGGAACACCAGGGGCACGCCTCGGCGGTCGCACAGTTCGATGAAGTGGGCGCCCTTGAGCGCGGACTCGGAGAACAGGATGCCGTTGTTGGCGATGATGCCGACCGGGTGGCCGTGGATGTGCGCGAACCCGGTGACCAGGGTGGGGCCGTACTCGGCCTTGAACTCGGTGAACTCGCTGCCGTCCACCACACGCCCGATGACCTCGCGCACGTCGTAGGGGGTGCGGGTGTCGGCGGGCACCACGCCGTACAGTTCGGCGGGGTCCAGGGCGGGGGGCCGCGGTTCGCGGACCTGCCACGCGGGGGGCTCGGGCGGCCCCAGGGTGTCGGCGATGTCGCGGACGATGTGCAGAGCGTGGGCGTCGTCGTCGGCCAGGTGGTCGGTGACCCCGGACACCCGCGAGTGCAGGTCTCCGCCGCCCAGGTCCTCGGCGCTGACGACCTCTCCGGTGGCGGCCTTGACCAGGGGAGGGCCGCCGAGGAAGATCGTGCCCTGCTCACGGACGATGACGGCCTCGTCGCTCATCGCCGGGACGTAGGCGCCGCCCGCGGTGCAGGAGCCCAGTACCGCCGCGATCTGCGGAATGCCCAGCTTCGACATGTTCGCCTGGTTGTAGAAGATCCGCCCGAAGTGCTCGCGGTCGGGGAAGACCTCGTCCTGCATGGGCAGGAACGCGCCGCCGGAGTCGGCGAGGTAGACGCACGGCAGGCGGTTGTGCAGCGCCACCTCCTGGGCGCGTAGGTGCTTCTTGACGGTCATGGGGTAGTAGCTGCCGCCCTTGACCGTGGCGTCGTTGGCGACCACGACCATCGGCCTCCCCATGATCCTGCCCACGCCCGCGATCATTCCGGCCCCCGGGGCGTCCTGACCGTCCCGGCCGTAGAGCCCGTGGGCGGCCAACGGTGCGATCTCCAGGAAGGGGGAACCGGGGTCCAGGAGGAGGTCGACGCGGTCACGCGGCAGGAGTTTGCCGCGTTCGACGTGTCGTGCCCGGGCCTTCTCCGGGCCGCCCAGGGCCGCGGTGGCGATCCGCTCGCGCAGCTCCAGGGCGAGGGCGCGGTTCGCCGCGTCGTTGGCGGCGAACGCGGGCCCGGCGGTGTCCACCGCCGTGTCGAGCACAGATGCCCTGCTCATGGTGTCCTCTCGTGGAGGGATGTTAATGCTCGCTAACATCCCAGATGTTAGTGACTACTAACATGGGTGTCCAGGGCACAGGGCGGGAAGGGGAGCCGATGACGGTCAGAGAGCGGCGCCGGACGGCGATCCTGGGTGCTGCGGCGGATCTGTTCGCCGAACACGGTTATCGCGGGGTGTCCATCGCCGGCCTTGGCCGTGCCGG
>CALGOD010000725.1 GCA_937957845.1 uncultured Nocardiopsis sp. | reverse complement strand
GCTCATCGGGGGGTCCTCCCGTCCATGGGGTGGAGTGGGACGAAGCGTACTCCAGCGGTATCCGGCACAGGATCCCTCGATCCCTCCTCTCCTCTCGGCCGCTTCCCACCGTCGATCTCCGAAAGGAGGATGCGGAGATCCACGTCGTGAGGGTGCGCCGGGGGCCCGTGCCTCCGTCCGGTGAGGTGGGACGGGGTCCTCCGCCCACCGGCCACGCGGTTACACTGCACGCGTGGCCATCCAGATCTCACCCAGCATCCTGAGCGCCGACTTCGCACGTCTCGCAGACGAGGCGGCCGCCGTGTCCCCGTCCGCCGACTGGCTCCACGTCGACGTGATGGACAACCACTTCGTCCCCAACCTGACGTTGGGCCTGCCCATCGTCGAGTCCCTGCTCAAGGCGACGGACACGCCGCTGGACTGCCACCTGATGATCGAGGACCCCGACCGTTGGGCCCCGGCCTACGCCGAGGCCGGAGCGGGCAGTGTCACCATCCACGCCAAGGCCGCCGGTGCTCCGGTGCGCACCCTGCGGGAGATCCGCCGCCTCGGTGCCCGAGCCGGACTGGCCCTCAACCCCGCCGAGGCGGTCGAGCCCTACGCCGACCTCATCGGCGAGATGGACATGCTCCTGCTCATGACGGTCGAGCCCGGTTTCGGAGGTCAGAAGTTCCTCGACATGGTCCTGCCCAAGATCCGCAGGGCCCGGGAACTCCTCGACAGCCGCGAGTCCTCGGTCTGGCTCCAGGTCGACGGCGGCGTCAGCGAGGAGACGATCGAGCGGGCCGCCGAGGCCGGCGCGGACGTCTTCGTCGCGGGCTCGGCGGTCTACGGCGCCCAGGACCCGGCCAAGGCCGTCGACTCCCTGCGCTCACTGGCGGCCAAGGCCCAGGGACGCGGCTGAAGGCCTCGCAACGATCTCGACACGGCCGCGCACGCGTGTGGCCACGTCTCGCCGGGCGGCTCTATGCTGTGCGACTCGTAGTCGTTGAATCCGCTTGGTCGCGGCTCCGTCTTCCCCCTGTTCGTTCGCGTGCGCGGGGGAGCGGCGCGGCGTGAGCGCGTTGCCAGGCGCGGACCCGTGGGAGTACGCGTTGCACGCCTTGACCGTCGAGTATCCGCCCCTGGACGCCCTGTGGGAGGCGGAGACCGGCCCCATTCGATGGCTCCAGGGGTTGGGGGACTGGTTCGCCCCTCCGCTGGGGGTCCTCACCCACCTCGGCTCCCAGAGCGTCATCATCGTCGTGCTCGCCGTGGTCTTCTGGTGCTTCGACTCCCGGCTGGGCGCCCGCCTCTTCGTCGTCGTGGCCGTCTCCGGGGCGTTGAACTACCTGTGCAAGTCCCTGCTCTACGGGGCGCGTCCCTCCTGGTTCGACGCCCACATCAAGGCCCACGCCGCTCATGACAGCTTCGGGATCCCCTCGGGACACGCCCAGGGGGCCGTGGTCACCTGGGGTTACCTGGGCCTGAGGTCCGGGCGCCGGGTGATGCTGTGGGCGGCCGTCATCGTCATCGTGCTCGTGTCGTTCTCACGGATCTACCTGGGCGCGCACTTCATCAGCGACGTGGTGGCGGGTCTGCTCCTGGGCGCCGCCGTGCTGTGGGCGGCCCTTCGGTGGGAGGACCGCGTCGCCCGGTGGTGGTCGGGCCTGACCACCGTCCGCTGGGTGGGTCACGCCCTGGCGGTGACCCTCCTGCCCTGCCTGGTGGCCGCCCTGTGGCAGGCGCTGGTCCTCGGCTCCTGGGAGGTCCCCGCCGAGTGGATCGGAGCCGTCCCCACGGACCCGGCCGGACACACCCTCACCGGCCTGTACACCGTCTCCGGCGCCCTGCTCGGTGGGATCGTCGGCTTCACCCTGCTCGCGAAACGCGGCTGGTACAGCGCTCAGGGCACCGTCGTGTCCAAGATCGCCCGATTCGTTCTTGGCATCTCGGTGATCGTGCTCATCCAGGCGGTCGTGGACGTGTTCTTCGGCGTACCGAACGGGCTGACCGCGTCGGCCGTGAGCTTCGTCGCCTACGCCGCGATCACCTTCTGGGCCTCCTACGCCGCACCGGAACTGTTCGTCCGCAGTGGTCTGGCCCGGCGTTCCGACCCCTCGTCCGCACCGCCCACCGACGCGCCGGAGGGGAGCGGGCGCGGATGATACGCGTCACACCCACTATGCGCCCGAGGCGGCGGGGGGTAGGATCCGAACCGTTGAGACAGTAGTCGAACACGTGCTCCGGGGTCGGTGTAATTCCGAACCGGCGGTGACAGTCCGCGACCCGGCCGAAACCATCGGCCGGTTGAACCGGTGGAATTCCGGTACCGACGGTGAAAGTCCGGATGGGAGGCAGTACGTGTCGAGACGGTGCGCTCACCGTCGCGTCCCGAACGCGCGGTAACCGCCGCCGTCTCGCCGTGGACCCGTTCCACACCCCTTTTCCCCGGAGCCTGTACAGGCGAAGGGATGGTAAGGGCGTGTTCACCGGAATCGTGGAAGAGGTCGGCGAGGTCGTCTCCGTCGAACCAGCGGGCGGCACGGGCCAGGCCCTGCTTTTGACCGTACGCGGCCCCCTCGTCAGCTCCGACGTCGCGCATGGCGAGTCCATCGCGGTCAGCGGCGTGTGCCTGACGGTCGTCGACAGCGACGAGGGCACCTTCACCGCCGACGTGATGAAGGAGTCCATGAACCGCTCCACTCTCGGCTCCCTCGTCCCGGGTTCTCCCGTCAACCTCGAACGCGCCGCCCGTGTGGGAGGCCGCCTCGGTGGCCACATCGTCCAGGGCCACGTCGACGGCACCGCACGCCTGCTCTCTCGTGAGCCCGGCGACAACTGGGACGTCCTGCGTTTCGGTCTGGCGGCCGACCTGTCCCCGTACGTGGTCGAGAAGGGCTCCATCACCGTCGACGGCACCAGCCTCACCGTCTCCGCGGTCAGCGAGCCCGGAGCGAAGGAGGAGTTCTTCGAGGTCAGTCTGATCCCCGAGACCCTGAGGGCCACCACGTTGGGGGACCTGGCCATCGGCGCCACCGTGAACGTCGAGGTGGACGTCAGCGCCAAGTACGTCGAGCGGATCACCGCGGCGGCCTCGACCGGCCCGCGAGTGTGAGTCCCGGTACACCGCCTCAGGGAGCGGACCCGCACGGGCGGGCCGCCACCCGTCAGACCACCTCCACCCACGATTCACCCAGGGAGCGGTAATGACCGTCACCGAGACCATTCCGGCCGCCGAGACCGAGCAGGCCGTCGTCCTGGACTCCATCGAGGAGGCCATCGCCGAGTTCGCCGCAGGGCGGGCCATCGTGGTGGTGGACGACGAGGACCGCGAGAACGAGGGCGACATCATCTTCGCTGCCGAGCTCGCCACACCCGAACTCCTGGCCTTCATGATCCGCTACACCTCCGGTGTGGTGTGCGTGCCGATGGAGGGCGAGGACCTGGACCGCCTCGACCTGCCGCTGATGACCGCGCGCAACGAGGAGAGTCTGCGCACCGCTTACACGGTCACCGTCGACGCCCGGGAGGGCGTCACCACCGGTATCTCCGCCGCGGACCGGGCCCTGACCATTCGGCTGCTGGCCTCCGGGGAGAGCCGCCCCACCGACTTCGTGCGTCCCGGCCACATCCTGCCGCTGCGCGCCCGCCCGGGCGGGGTCCTGGCCCGGCGCGGCCATACCGAGGCCTCCGTCGACTTCGCGCGCCTGGCGGGGCTGCGTCCCGCGGGAGTGCTCGCCGAGGTGGTCAACGACGACGGGACCATGGCCCGTCTTCCCCGACTGCGCGAGTTCGCCGACGAGCACGGGCTGAAACTGGTGTCGGTCGAGCAGCTCGCCTCGTACAGGGCCGCTCGGGGTGAGGTCCTCACCGAAGAGCAGGCCCACCCGCCGTTGGTCACTCGCATGGTGGAGACGCGTATGCCCAACCGGTACGGCCAGTGGCGCGCGGTCGGGTTCAAGGGCACCACCGACGGGGCCGAGCACGTCGCCCTGGTCCACGGCGACCTGTCCGACGGCACCGACGTCCTCGTCCGACTGCACTCGGAGTGCCTCACCGGCGACGCGTTCGGCTCCCACCGCTGCGACTGCGGAGCCCAGCTGGACGCCGCGATGGAGAGCATCGCCGAGGAGGGGCGCGGCGCCGTGGTCTACCTGGGCGGACACGAAGGACGGGGCATCGGTCTCCTGCACAAGCTTCGCGCCTACAGCATCCAGGACCAGGGCGTGGACACCGTCGACGCCAACCTGAGTCTGGGACTGCCCGCCGACGCCCGCGAGTTCGGCACCGGAGCCCAGATCCTGATCGACCTCGGCGTGTCCTCGGTGCGGTTGTTGACCAACAACCCCGACAAGGTCGAGGGGCTGGAGAGCCACGGTGTGCGGGTCAAGGAGCGGGTGGGCATGCCGTCCTTCGTCACCGATGACAACATCGCCTACCTGCGTACCAAGCGCGACCGGATGGGCCACGACCTGGCCGACGTCGTCCGCTGATCCCGATTCCTCCCAGGATCCGTTCAGACAGAAAGCAGGACCCCATGAGTGGTGAAGGCCGTCCGGAGCAGCGCGGTGTGGACGCCTCCGGAATGTCGGTGGGCATCGTCGTGACCCACTGGAACTCCGCAGTCGTCCAGCCCATGCTCGACAACGCCCTGGCGGTCGTCAAGGACTCCGGGGCGGTCGATCCCGTCGTCGTGGAGGTCGCGGGGGCCGTGGAGATCCCCGTGGTGGCTCAGGAACTGGCCCGCAAGCACGACGTCGTGATCGCGTTGGGCGCGGTCATCCGTGGCGGTACACCCCACTTCGAGTACGTGTGCCAGTCGGTCACGCACGGTTTGACGGAGGTCGCTCTGCGCCACTCCACCCCCGTGGGCAATGGTGTGCTCACCTGTGACACCCTTGAACAGGCGCGTGACCGTGCCGGCCTACCGGGGAGCGCGGAGAACAAGGGCGCCGAGGCCGCGCTGGCCGCCCTGGAGACAGCGGTGGTCCTGCGGGGGCTGCGCCGCTGACCGGACCGGGACGCGCGAGGGGA
>CALGOD010000724.1 GCA_937957845.1 uncultured Nocardiopsis sp. | reverse complement strand
AACGCATCCGCAAGGACTCGGATTCGGAGACCATGGTGGCGACGGCTTTTTCAAAGGCTTCGACATCCAGATTCCCCCTCAACTCATAGCGCTCGCCATTGTTGAGCACCGGACTTTCGGGATCTGACTCCTGAACGAACCAGATCCCGCTCTGCGCTTCGCTGAGCGGCCAAGATTCCTCGAATTCACAGAGCATGACTGTCCTTGCCTTTTCTCGCCACAAAACCTTTTAGCCGATACGTTGAATACTAAACTTGAACCACCGCCGGGAGCGGCAGTCCATCCGGCAGTTGGAGGATCGGATCGATCTACCCCTGGACCTGCTCAGCGGAAAACTGCGACAAGCCTTCTCCGAAGATTTCCATCGAACTGAGAAGGAGAGAGACATCTGGGGTAATCGGAAACCGGACAGCAGTAGAACTCCCGACCGGTTTCCGGTTCGACACCCCTGAAGAAGATCTCCGAATTCCCGGAGAAACTTCGCATCCCACACACGCTTTCCTGTCGGCAGGGCTCTTCTCGCCGGCCTCGGTACCGGCTACGGCCGTATCCGCCCAACCCGGGCCGGCTGCCTCGTCGTTCTTGACAGGCAACTCCCCGGACGACCTTCCCGGAGAATCCACCGACCCGGGCTCCGGTCACGGAGTCGCCACCCCGGGAAGTTTGGGGTAGGCGCTGACCTGCCACAGGGAATCCAGACCGGTCAGATAGCGGGTGACACGCTCCAGGCCCATCCCGAATCCGGCACTGGCCGGGATTCCCTGCGCGACCTCCTCCAGGTACCAGCGGTACTTGTCGGCATCCTCTCCGCTCGCGCGGATACCCGCGGAGATCTCCTCGTACTCGAACTGGCGCTCGCTTCCGCTGACCAGTTCACCGAAGCCGCCATGGGCGAGCAGGTCGAAGTTGCGCAAGGTCCCCGGCTGCTCCGGGTCCTCACGGGTGTAGAAGCCACGTGAGCCCTTGGGGTAGTCGGTGACGAAGAAGGGACGGTCGGCCTTGCCGGAGATCATCGCCTCGCCCTCCCAGTCGATCTCGGCTTCCGCATCCTGTTCGTGGCCCATGCCGGCGAGTACCGCCATCACCTCGGCGTGGGTTCGTTTCTCGAAGCCTCCTTCGAGGAGCTCCTTGAAGAAGACCGGATCCCGGCCCAGGGCTCTGAGCTGTTCGGAGGCGTTCTCGACGACCTGCTGGACGATGTGGACGAGCATCCCGGCGGCCACACCCATCGCCTCATCGCGGTCGGCTTCGGCGATCTCGACGTCGATCTGGTGGAACTCGAAGAGGTGGCGGCCTGTGCCGGCGTTCTCCGGATGCTCGGCCCGCACGTTCGGTGCCATGTAGAAGAGCTTGGGAAAGGCGCGCAGGGAAACCTGTTTGTAGAGGATCGCGCTGGTCATGAGCTTGTAGTCGTGACCGTAGAAATCGATGTCGATCTGTTTGGCACCGCGGCAACCGGGGTCGGTGACCGGACCGGTCAGCGGGGGCAGGAGCTCGGTGAACCCCTGTTCTCTCAGGTAGGAACGCGCAGCGGTCAGTATCTCCTGCTGGACGAGCATCGCGTTTCGCGTGGTCCTGGAGGTGAGGTGTTCTCCCAGGGGAGGGAGTTGGGGTGTGTCGACCCTCTGGGCGGGGATCTTGTACATGTCCATCGTTTTTCTTCTCTCTGGGGCTCGAGGAGGACCGTGACCAGATCAGGACACCGTGTCGTAGTCCTGTTCGACGTGGTGCAGCATCGTCAGGAGGGTGTCGGCGGTGAGACCGCCCCGGGGAAGGCCGGTCAGACCGTTCCTGATCGGTAGGTTTCCCGTGGTCAGCCAGCGCAGGCGCCCGTCTCCGTCGATGTAGCTGCGGGCCAGGCCCCGGTTGTCGGGATGCAGGCAGAAGGGGATGTCGAGTAGTCCTCGCTCGAACGCCTCGGGGAGCGATCGGCTGACATCGCTGTCAAGGTCGAGGACCGCCTCGACCAGGGCTCTGGCTTCGGTGTAGGTCTCGCTGTCCGAGAGGTCGTCCTCGGATTTCGGTAGTGCCCTCTGGCGGGAGGCCGCACTCGCCGTGGCCTCGAGAGCCGCGACGTTCTCCTCCACCGTGGGGATCCGGAAAGCCTCGGCCTCGGTTTTGACGATGATGCGGGCGGCGCCCGAGCGGACAGCCGTACGCGCGGCCTGCTCCATGAGAAGTGACGCACCTTGGGAGGTACGCGGGTAGACACCCATGTAGGCGTAGAAGACCACGTGCCACTGGATGTCACCGAGGAACTCGCCGGCGAGGCTCCGCAGAGCGAGGACGGCTTCTTCGTCCTGCGCGGGGCTGGTCTGCTGGGCATAGCTCAACGAGACGCTCCGGATACCGTGCTGGCGGAAGAAGAGCCCTTCCAGCATGCTGATCGCGATCAGCATGCTGGGCGGGCAGAGCTGGCCGAGCATGCACCCACCGAAGCTCTCGAGGTGGGGGTTGGCCTCCTCGCCCAGCTCCGCGAAGAGCTCGGTACTGCGGACCCAGCAGTCCACGGCCTCTCTCAGAGGAGTGCGGCTGTAGGGCA
>CALGOD010000723.1 GCA_937957845.1 uncultured Nocardiopsis sp. | reverse complement strand
GTGCACCTCACCGCCCTTGCCGGAGAGGAAATCCACCTTGAAGAGCAGGGGGATGACAATCCCTGAACTGCCGAAACACCGCAAAACCGTCCAGCGCGACATGACGGACATCACACACCGATTCATCCATGAACAAGCCGTTCATTTCCGCCGGAACCTCTCTAGAGAAATCACCGACAAAATCCTTCCCATGCATTTGCCCGGTGCGGATGCACGTGCGCCGATAGCCCGATCGGACTTTCGGGGGTCGAGGGAAACGGCGAGAACGGGTTCGTGGAGGAGCGGCACGGGCGCCGGACGGGCGCCATGCCACACCTGCGCCTTCCTTGTCAAGGGTGCGCACTCCCCCTTGGCCCCGTGACCATGCACCACTCGTCATGGGGAGGCAGGATGCGAGTCCGGCGTGACCGCTTGCCACGACTGCCCGATCCGCCCACACTTGGTACCGATGGAACGGATCTTCGCAGGCCGGACGCCGCGGAATCGTTCCAGGCGCCGCACCGAACCATTCAGACTGGAGTGAGCATGGCCGTCCACCCTCGGGTGCAGACGCTGGCCCAGACCTTTCTCGCACACGCCGACCACGAGGCCCCCGGCCTGGTCGAGGGCCTCTATCTGACCGGTTCGGTCGCCCTGGGCGACTTCCGCCCCCACGCCAGCGACGTCGACTTCGTCATCGTCACCGGTCACAGGCCCGGACCGCGCGAGCTCGACCTGTTGCGCGGAGCCCACGCGCGCACCCGCTCCGAGATGCCCAGACCCCAGTTCAACGGCATCCACGTCACCTGGGAGGACCTCGTCCGCGACCCCGCGTCCTGCGGCCAGGTCCCCTCCGTCACCGGTGGCCGCTTCCGTGACCGCGCCGGCGCGGACGTCAATCCCGTCACCTGGCACATCCTGGCCGAACACGGCGTCACCGTCCGTGGCCCGCACCCGGCCGAACTCGACGTGTGGGACGAGCCCGAGAGCCTGCGCACCTGGTCTCTCGGCTCCCTGGACGAGCACTGGCGGCGCTGGCGGGAGAAGGCCGGACGACTGGTCACCCCGCGCGGCCTGGCCGTCCTGGGCTCGCTCGCGCCCTCATGGAGCGTGCTGAGCGTCAGCCGCCTGCACTTCACCCTCAAGACCGGTGAGATCACCTCCAAGTCCGGTGCGGGCGCCTACGCCCTGCACGCCTTCCCCGAGCGTTGGCAGCGCATCGTCAACGAGTGCCTGCGTGTACGCCGCAGCGCCGACTCCCCCTCTCTGTACGAGAGCGCCCTCGCGCGAAGACGGGCCGCTCTGGACTACATCGAGATGGTGCTGGACGACGCTCTGCGTCCGGGGCTGGCCACCTGAGGGGCCCTCCACAAGGCCCGGACGCGCGTACGCCCCTCCACGTTCTCCCATTAATCTGGGATCCATGACCATGCGCCCCATCGTCCGCTTCGGCGACCCCGTTCTCACGACACCGACCACCCCCGTGACCAAGTTCGACCAGCACACCGAGACGCTGGTGCGGGACCTGTTGGAGACGGGCGACTCCCCGGGGCGGGCGGGCCTGGCCGCCACCCAGATCGGGGTGGGCCTGCGCGCGTTCAGCTACAACGTCGAGGGCC
>CALGOD010000722.1 GCA_937957845.1 uncultured Nocardiopsis sp. | reverse complement strand
CGAGGGCGAGCCCGGCCAGGAGACCCGCCTGGACCACCTGGGGGTGGAGGTGGAGAGCACCGCCCAGGTCGACGCCGCCGCCGACCGCCTCAAGGAAGCCGGGCTGGCCACGTTCGCCGAGAACGACACCTCGTGCTGCTACGCGGTTCAGGACAAGGTGTGGGTGCACGGCCCCGGCAAGGAGCCGTGGGAGGTGTACGTGGTCAAGGCCGACAGCGACCAGCGCGGCAAGGCCGAGGAGGTGCCCACGCAGGTTCAGGGCTCGGACTGCTGCGGCAGCTGAGCCCTGAGGGTTCCGGACCCGCCCGGGCAAGAAAGAACGCACCTACGGTATACGGCTGCACGGCACCTTGGTGGGTCAGGCCGGTGTCATCGCCGTCGCTCCGCCTCACCACGGCCCGGGCTGCTGGCCCCGGACCGCCACCGGACAAGGCACCGGGGCGTGGTCGTGAGGCCACCGTTCCTCGTAGCGGCCATGAACAAGTGGCCCTGAGCCCGGGGACGGTCACGTCGCGCAGGGGACGGTGAACCGCGACTCCGCTCGCTCCCAGACGACCTTCGGTGGCGAAGGGGCGACGTCCCTATGCGTTCTGCCGCCGAACGTCGGTAGAACTGCTCTGCCGGGGGATGAGAGACCACGCGCACCCGGTTCCACCCGGCGCCGACATCCCGGGGAACGCAACCTCCATGCCCCTGTCATCTTTTCGTCTCCGATGGCCACGACGCATGGTGCCTGCAAAAGGAGGAGTCATGGAGAACACAGAGCACTCGATCACCGACTCCTGCCCGTTTCGACTCCCCCCATGCACCGTGGACACCCGGCCGGGTTCTGCCGCAAGAGGTGTCGGTTCCGGTAAGGGCCGAATGCCGCGGGGCGCGGTCGTCACGTGGAGAACGTGCCGACCGCGCCCCTCGGAGTGTGCGGTGGTATCAGCGCCGGTGGGCCTCGATGGCCTCGATGATGCGCGGGCGCAGTTCGGCGGCGCTGACGACGGCGTCGACCGAGCCGACCCGGACCGCGCGCTGGATGTCGTGCACGCCGTCGAACTCCGCGGCCACCTCGCTGAGCTTGTCCGCGCGCACCGTCGAGCGCAGCTCCTCCAGTTCGGCGGCCAAGGCGGCGCGTTCGGTGCCGGTGGCGGCCGCGATGCGGTCCTGCATCTGGCTGATGCGCGGGTCGGAGGCGGTGCGGGCGTTGACCTCGCCGGAGAAGACCACCGCGGCGGCGGGGGCCCCTCCCAGCACCGAGGCGTAGGAACCCTCCAGGGCGAGCACGGTCATGTTCGGGTTCAGTGCCTTGGAGAAGACCACGAACGCGCCGCCGTGGTAGCGCGAGATCACGCAGAACACGATGGGGCCGCGGAAGTTGACGATCGCGCGGCCGATCTCGGCGCCGTACTCCAGTTGCAGCTTGCGCATCGACTCCGGGGAGCCGTCGAAGCCGGACAGGTTCGCCAACACCACCAGGGGCCGGTTGCCGCTGGCGGCGTTGATCGCCCGGGCGGCCTTCTTCGACGACTGCGGGAACAGGGTGCCGGCGGTGTAGGTGTCGGGTCCGTCGGTGGGCGGGAAGCCGTGCCTGGGCACCGGGCGTGACTCGATGCCCAGCAGGCACACCGGTGTGCCGCCCAGGTGGGCGTCCTGTACCACCGCCGTCTCGGCGTCGGCCATGCCCGCCCAGCGTTCCAGTACCGGGTGGTCCTGGTCGGACAGGGCCCGCATGACGGTTCGGATGTCGAACGGTTTCTTGCGGTCGGGGTTGTCCTGGGCGGAGAAGATCTGGCCGACGGTGGTGAAGTCGCTGTCGGCCATGGTGTGCGGGAAGTCGCGGATGTCACGGTCGACGGGGTCGGTGGTGGTGGTCGGCCGTGGTGCGTCCTCGCCGGGGGCGATGTAGGTGTGCTCGTAGTGGGACATCAGGACGTCCCGGGCCGAGACCAGGTCGGGGGCCCAGTACTGGGCCTGGCCGTTGGGTCCCATGACCCGGTCGTAGCCGCCGATGCCGAAGTTGTCCTCGGCCGACACCCCTCCGGAGAAGTCCAGGGACTGCTTTCCGGTGAGGACCATCGCCGAGTCCGGGGTCATCACCAGGATGCCCTTGGTGTGCATGAGCATGGTCGCTTCGGCGTTCCAGTAGGGCTGGGCGCCGACGTTGATGCCGGCGACCACGATGTTGATCTCGCCGCCGTCCTGGGTGAACTCCACGATGCGTTTGAGCGCCGCGGCCACCCAGTCCATGTTCTCGGTCCCCGACTCCATGGAGATGCGGGCTCCGGAGGAGAGCGTGTACCACTCCAGGGGCACCCGCATCCGCTCGGCCAGGTCCAGCGCGGCGATCACGCGGCGGCACTCCGGTTCCGACAGTGCGCCCAGGGACTTGGTGGGGTCGCCCAACAGGACCACCCGGGTGATGCCCTGGGGGTGGCGTGGGGTGGGGGTGGTGACCACACCGGCGACGATCGCGGCGGTGTTGCCTCCCTTGGGCCGGTCGACGGGGACCAGTGCGTGGTCGTCGTCGAGGTCGTACTCGGTGAAGTCACCGAGCATGGGCGTCAGCTCGTAGGGGTAGACGGTGTTGCGGCTACGTGCGCGCAGCACCTTGAGCCGGTAGGCGTCGATGGGCTCGACGGGTTCGGCGGTGGGTTCGCCGATGGTCAGTTCGGCGTGGCCGGTGACGCCGAAGGAGACCCGTACGGCGATCTTGGTCGGCTCGCCGGTGTTCTGGTCGCGCTGGCGGCCGATGAACTCGATCTCCTCCAGGCCCGCGCCCGCGGTCATGGGCAGGACGCGTTGGGCGAAGGTCTGGAGTTCCTCGGCGGTGATGGAGCTGGGCGGCCAGACGTAGAGCACGATCCGGTTGGTGCTGAAGCGTTTCTTGGTGGGCTGCTGCGACTGTGCGCGGCGGATGGAGTCCAGGCAGGCGGCCAGCGTGCCCTCGGCCGTGGGCAGGGCGATGAGCCTGCCGGTGTGGTCGCGTAGCTCGGTCAGGTCACGGACCTGGGCGAAGGCGACGAGACGGTCGTCGGAGGGGTTGTCCCGGGCCACGCACTGGAAGAGGTAGACCTCCTCGTCGGAGGAGGGGAGGCGGGTCAGGTCGAACTTTTCGAGCCGCTCCATCTGCATGCGCTGGGCGATGTGCGGGTGCAAACCGCGGATCAGCCGGTCCTCGGCCATGCCGGTGGGAGAGGGACGGAAGGTGAAGTGGTGGTGCATCACCGCGCCGTCCCTGCCCGCGACGGTGGCGGTGAGTCGGCGCACCCCCTCAGGGAGCGGGTGTCGGCCGATGGTCTCCTGCAGTGCGGCGGCCATCGCGTCGAAGTCCTCGGGCTGGTCGTCCCAGGCCAGGTAGATGTCGGCGTCGAGGGCGTCATGCCCTTGGGCCAGTTGCGTCAGCGCACGCAGTGCCTCGTCCAGGGCCTGGAAGCGCACCGCGCAGGAGGCCACGTTGAAGTCGGTGCGTTCGGTGACCACGAAGGTGCAACCCGCGGTCTGGCTGGTGCGGATGGCGGTGAGTCCCTTGTTGCCGTAGTAGCGGCGGGTGAGGACCTCCAGCATGACCGTGTTGTCCAGGTCGTGGCGGACCAGGCGCTGGCCGAGCAGGCGCACCAGGGGTTCGGTGCTGCGGACCATCTCGTGGACGCGTTCGGCGCGGTCGGGTGCGTCGGGGTTCGCGTCCAGGTGCTGCAGGTGTTTGCGTACACCCGCGTAGACGCGGGCGCGGTTACGGCGCAGCAGGGGTTGGGCGAACCAGGCGAACACCACGCCGCGCGCCAGGTCGGCGATGGCGGGGAAGCGGACCTGGGTGGCGGCGATGAGCCGTTCCAGGGTCAGTCCCGCGGGTTCGTGCAGTGTCTCGTTGGGCGGCGGGTCGCTCAGCCAGGTACGCAGGAGGGTGCTGATGACCGCGGCGTCGGTGGAGGCACGCTGTTGGGCCAGGAAGACGCGGAACACCGCGGCTTCGAGTTCGGGGGAGCGTTCCAGGTCGGTGACGCCGTAGTGGGCCAGTGCCCTGGCGAGCTTGTCCTGGAAGGACTGGGGGAGGCGGGACCGCTCCACGTCCAGGCTCTGCAGGTAGGTGTGGAAGTACTCGCGGGCGCTGTGGACGTGGCTGGTGTCCTCTTCGGCCTCCTCGCCCGCGGGCCTGTTGCGGCTCAGTTCGGCCAGGTCGGCGAACACCTGGAGCAGGTCCAGTTCCCGGTCCAGCGGCCGGTGGCCGCTGTCGACGGCCGCCCGGCGGGCGTCGAGGTAGTCGTCCAGGGTGCGGCGTTCGTCGTGGGGGTCGACGTCGTAGCCCAGCAGCAGGCTGCGCAGGTCCTCCTGTCCGCGGGTGAGTCGTTTCTGTACGGGGTCCTGTCCGGGGGGTTCGGGCAGGTCCAGGTCGATGGTCTGGACGGTGGGGGTGTCCTCGTCCTCGGCGTCGGCCAGGGGTTCCAGACGCAGCATCGGGGCGCCGGTCTCCACCTGGCTGCCCACGGACACGGTGCATTCCTTCAGGCGTGCCTTGAAGGGTGCGCGCAGTACCGTCTCGGTCTTCATGCTCTCCAGGACCAGCACGGGTGCGCCCGCCTCGACCTCGTCGCCGACCTTCAGGGGTGTGGCGACCACGAGTGCGGGCACGGGGGAGCGGACGACGCCGCCCTCGTCACGGCTGACGCGGTGGGTGACGCCGTCGACCTCGACCAGGTGGGTGGGGCCGTGGGTGTCGGTGAGCAGACGGTGGGGGGTGCCGTTGACGGTGATCTGGCCGGTGTGGCGGTCGAAGCGGTCCAGTTCGACGTCGGCGGTGCGGGCGTCCTGGCCGGCCTGGATGCCGACGCGGAAGCGGTGCGCGCCGATGCGTGCCACGCGCACGCGGTAGCCGGCGCCGCGCAGTTTCAGGTCCAGGGGGCGGCCGCTCTCGTGCTGGGCCTGGGGGCGGCCTCCGAAGGCGGTGGAGAGCAGTCGCCGGCGTTCGAGGCGTTCCTCCTCCTCGTAGGCCTCGATGGCGGCGGCCGCCAGCGCGGTGGCCGAGTGCTGGTGGGAGACGAGCCCGCCCTGGCCTCGGACGCGGTCGATCCAGCCGGTGTCGGCACTGGCGTCGATCACTTCGGGCTGGTCGAGCAGGTCCATGACGAAGCTCTTGTTGGTGGCGCCGCCCTCGATGACCACGGTGGTCTGGGCCATGGCCCGGCGCAGCCTGCCCAGGGCCTCCTCGCGGTCGCGTCCGTGGGCGATGATCTTGGCGATCATGGAGTCGAAGTCGGCGGGGATGGTGTCGCCTTCGTTGACGCCGGTGTCCACGCGGATGCCCGGCCCCGCGGGCAGGTCCAGCCGTGCGATGCGGCCCGGGGAGGGCGCGAAGTCGCGGTCGGGGTCCTCGGCGTTGAGGCGGGCCTCGATGGCGTGTCCGCGTTCCAGGGGCGGTTCGCCTTCGAGTCTGCCGCCGGAGGCCACGTGGAGTTGTGCCTTGACCAGGTCGAAGCCCGTGGTGGCCTCGGTGATGGGGTGTTCGACCTGC